>NZ_JBSGEL010000033.1:0-88774 GCF_053602875.1 Kitasatospora sp. NPDC004289
ACCTGAACGGCTGATCCGCCGTCAGATGGGTGAGGGGGAGACGGCATTCCGATTGTCCTGACCGCTCGGGCGACCGCGGAGGAGGAGAGCGTGCAGCGGTGCGGCGGCGGGCCGCCGCCCGGGGGCGGTGCGGGGGGCGGACGGTGGGGTGCACGGGTCGTTCCGATCGGTCGCGAGGTCCGGGTACGTCACGGAAGCCTGGCCGAGGTGACCTGAGGTTTCGCTGAGGACGGCCACCGCCGGGCGGTGACGCGCCGTCAGGGCCCCTCGGTCACGGCTGCTTGCGCACCGGCACGCGCAGGACGAAGCGGGCGCCGCCCCGGGCGCTGGGCACCACGGTGAGCGAGCCGCCGTGGGCGTGCGCGACCCAGGCGGCGATCGACAGCCCGAGCCCGCTCGACCCGGCACCGCTGTGGAAGCGCTCGAACAGCGACCGGGCCCGCTCGGGCGGGATGCCGGGCCCCGCGTCGTCCACGGCCACCGTGCCGTCCGCCCCGACGGTGATCTCGACCTCGGCCGGGCGGCCCGGCGCGTGGCCGTGCAGCAGCGCGTTGCCCAGCAGATTGGCGACGGCCCGGCGCAGCAGGCCCGCGTCGCCCCGCACCACCACCGGCACGGACCGGACGGTGACCAGGTGCCCGTCCGCCGCCGGGGTGTCGGCGACCACCGCGTCGACCAGCTGGTCGAGCCGCAGCGGCTCCCGCTCCAAGGGGACGGCTCCGGTCGTCAGCCGGGCGCGGACGAGCAGGGCGTCGACCAGCTCGCCCATCCTGGTGGCCTGACGCAGCGTCCGGCGCATCACCTCCGTCCCGTCGGCCTCGCCCCGCAGACCGGTCTCGGCGAGCAGCCGCACGGAGGCGACCGGGGTGCGCAGGTCGTGGGCGGCGTCCGCGAAGAACGCCTCCTGCTGCTCGATCGCCGTCAGGGCCGGCCGGACGGCCCGCCCGGCCAGCCGGCTCCCGGCCAGGGCCGAGAGGGTCACCAGCACCGCGCAGGCGCCGGCGAGCAGCAGGACCAGGCGGTCCTGGTCGTCCAGCTGGCCGGAGACGTCGACGGCGGCGACCAGCACGCCGTCCAGGTTCTCCTCCTCCGGGCCGACGAACGGCAGGGCGCAGAGCCGGAGCCGGTGGCCGTTCGCCGCGGTGGCGGTGCCGTGGACCTGCTCCCCCGACCGGCCGGCCTCGGCAGCCACCGCCCGCAGCGCCTCGGCCGGGACGGCCAGGCAGGGCCGGTGCGCGGCGGCCAGCGGCGTCACCTCGCCGCCGGTGCCGGTGAACAGCGTCACCGGCGGGCAGTCGTAGGCGCCCTCCTGGGGATCGGGGTACGCGAAGGTCCCCTCCTCGACGTAGCGCAGGTCGGCGTAGACCTCGTTGACCCGCAGGGTGAGGTCGGCGTCGACCTGGGCCCGCCAGGAGGAGTCGGCAGCCCGCACCGCGACGACCGCCATGCCGACCAGCCCGAGTGCGCTGACCAGGGCGAAGAGCAGCGCCGTCCGCCGCCGCAGGCGGTGGATCCGGCCGGCCGGGGTCGGGGCGGCCGCGCGGCGGCGTCTCACGGCTCCCGCTCCAGCCGGTAGCCGACCCCGCGCACGGTATGGATCAGCGGCGGATCGCCGAGCTTGCGGCGCAGCTGGGAGACCAGCACCTCGACCACGTTGGAGTTCGGCTCGGTCAGCTCGTCCCAGCAGCGCTCGATCAGCTCGCTGCGCCGCACCGCCTCGGCGGGGCGGGCGGCCAGGGTCTCCAGGACGGCGAACTCCTTGGTGGTGAGGGAGAGCAGCACGCCGTCGCGGTGCACCGTGCGGCGGGCGGTGTCGATCTCCAGCCCGCCGATCCGCACCACCGGCGGGCGGGGCACCGCTGTGCGGCGGCACAGGTTCCGCACCCGGGCGACCAGTTCGGGCACGGCGAAGGGCTTGACCAGGTAGTCGTCGCCACCGGTCGCGAAGCCCTCGACCCGGTCGGCCACGGTGTCGCGGGCGGTGAGGAAGAGGACGGGGGTGGTCCGGCCGTCCTCCCGCATCCGCCGCACGTACTCCGCCGAGTCGCCCGCGGGCAGCATCCGGTCGAACACCGCGCAGTCGTACGCGGTGACGAAGAGCGCCTGGTCGGCCTCGGGGAGGTCCGCCGCCTCGTCGACGGCGAGGCCGCTGCCGCGCAGCGCGGCGGACACCGCGAACCGCAGGTCCTCGTCGTCCTCGACCACCAGTACGCGCATGCCGGTCACCCTACGGTCTGTCTCCTCGACGGGGTCGGTGGTGGCGCCGCGCGGTGGTGCGCGCGGGCGGGCACCGCCGGAGGCCCCGTCCGGTCCGTCGGGAGGGCGCACCTCGACGGCGTCCGCCAGGTCCCGCCGAGGACGCGCCCCCGATCACCCGGACGGGTGCCCGGGAGGCCGAGGCGGCGCTCTTCCCGGGCAGGGGGGATGCCGGGGAGGCGCCCGCCTCGACGTGGCCGAGGGTGCCAGGGCGAACCTGAGGATTTCGTGAGCCGCCGGGGCGGGAGGCCGCCTGACGAGTGGTCAGGCAGCCTCCCGCCCCGTCGCGGTGCGGTCACTCGCGGGCCGCCGAGGTGGAGCTCATGTCGGCGTAGCGGTCGCCGGTGACCTGCCCCGAGATCGGCTCCAGCAGGGCGAGTTCGGCCCCGGTCAGCTCCACCGTGGCGGCCGCGGTGTTCTCGGCAAGCCGGGTGCGCTTGCGGGTGCCCGGGATCGGCACCACGGTCAGGCCGTGCACCGCCGCCCGCTGGTGCACCCAGGCCAGCGCGACCTGGGCCGGGGTCAGGCCGCGCTCGGCGGCGATCGCGCGGATCGGCTCCACCAGCGCCGCGTTGGCCGCCGCGTTGGCGCCGCTGAACTGCGGGTGGTAGCGCCGGTAGTCGCCCTCGCTGAGCGTCTCGGCGGCCGCGAAGGAGCCGGTCAGGAAGCCCCGGCCGAGCGGCGAGTACGGCACGAAGGTGACGCCCAGTTCGGCGGCGGCCGGCACGGCGGTGCGCTCCACGTCGCGGGAGAAGACCGACCACTCGGACTGCAGCGCGGCGATCGGGTGCACCGCGTACGCCTCGCGCAGCTCCGCCCCGGTCACCTCGGACAGGCCCAACTCCCGTACCTTGCCCGCCTGGACGAGCTCGGCCATGGCGCCGACCGACTCGGCCAGCGGCACGGCGGGGTCGCGGCGGTGCATGTAGTAGAGGTCGATCTCGTCCACGCCCAGGCGCTTGAGCGAGGCGTCGACGGCGGAGCGGATGTACTCCGGGTCGTTGCGCACGGCCCGGTAGCGCGGGTCCTCGGCGCGGCGCTCGATGGCGAACTTGGTGGCCAGCACGACGCGGTCGCGGTTGGCCCGGACGAAGGGGCCGATCAGCTCCTCGTTGGCGCCGGAGCCGTAGATGTCGGCGGTGTCGAAGAGGGTGACGCCCGCCTCCAGCGCGGCGTCCAGGGTGGCCAGCGCCTCGGCGGTGTCGGTCGGGCCGTAGAACTCGGACATGCCCATGCAGCCGAGGCCCTGGGCGCCGATCAGCCGGCCGCCGCGACCGAGGGGGACGGTGGGGAGGAGGTGCTGCTGCTGCACTGCTTGCTCCTGGTCTGTTCGTCGTCGAGGGCGCCCGAGTAGAGCTCGATCTTGTGGTCCAGCACCG
Source organism: Kitasatospora sp. NPDC004289 (assembly GCF_053602875.1). NCBI lineage: Bacteria > Bacillati > Actinomycetota > Actinomycetes > Kitasatosporales > Streptomycetaceae > Kitasatospora > Kitasatospora sp. NPDC004289. The sequence continues at coordinate 3,636 of NZ_JBSGEL010000033.1, forward strand.
CCAAGGTGGCGTGCAGGTCGCTGAGTTGGCGCCGGATGTCCTCGCGGTGCTCCACCAGCAGCTCCCGGCGGTCGCCGAGGGTGTGGTCGCCCGCGCGGAGCAGCTCCACGTAGCGGAGCATGTCGGCCACCGGCATCCCGGTCAGCCGCAGCCGGTTGAGGAACTCCAGCCGGCGCAGGTCCCGGTCGCTGTACCGGCGCTGCCCGGAGTGCGAGCGGTCGACCCGGTCCAGCAGGCCGATCCGCTCGTACCAGCGCAGCGTGTGCGCGGTCAGGCCGGTGGCCTCGGCGACCTCGCCGATGCCGTGCCGGGGCGTCGGATCCGCCTCGGTGGTCTGCTGCCCGCGGGCCTCGCAGCGCTTCAGGACTGTCTGGATCGTCGTCACGCGGTGCCCCCTGTGGAAGTGACGCTCACGAAGCTACTGACTTGGAGTGCACTCTAGGCAAGCACCGCGCCCCGGCCCGCCACGGCGAGTCGTTAGAGTTCGGGGCATGGAGAGCTTGCGGATGATCGAGGACTGGCCGGTGCCGAACGCGGCGGCCGCGGTGGTACGGGCCGACGGGACGGTGCTCGGCGCGGCCGGGCCGCAGCAGCACCTCTTCCCGCTGGCCTCCGTCACCAAGCTGCTGACCTCCTACGCGGCGCTGGTCGCGGTCGAGGAGGGCGTCTTCGAGCTGGACGACCCGGCCGGGCCCGAGGGCTCCACCGTCCGTCACCTGCTGGCCCACACCTCCGGGCTGGCCTTCGACGAGCACCGCGTGATGGCCCCGCCCGGGGACCGCCGCCTCTACTCCAACGCGGGCTTCGACGTCCTCGCCGACACCCTGGCCAAGGCCTCCGGCATCGCCTTCGCCGACTACGCCGCCGAGGCCGTCTTCGCCCCGCTCGGCATGACCTCCACCCTGATTAACACCGCCCACCGCGCCCCCGCCGGGGCCGGCGGCCTCTCCACCGCCGCCGACCTGGCCCTGTTCGCCGCCGAGCTCCAGGCCCCCCGCCTGCTCGACCCCTCCACCGTGGCCGCCGCCACCCGCGAGGTCGCCTTCCCCGGCCTGAGCGGCGTCCTCCCCGGCTTCGGCCACCGCCGCCCCAACGACTGGGGCCTCGGCTTCGAAATCCGCTCCGACAAGTCCCCGCACTGGACCGGCACCGCCAACTCCCCCGCCACCTTCGGCCACTTCGGCCAGTCCGGCACCTTCCTCTGGGTCGACCCGACGGCCGGCCTGGCCTGCCTCGCCCTCACCGACCGGGACTTCGGCCCCTGGGCGGCGGAGGTCTGGCCGCAGCTCTCCGACGCGGTGCTGGCCGAGGCCGCGTGAGACGGGCCCGGGCGGCGCTGCTCGCCGCCTGCGGCCTGGCTCTCCTGACCGGCTGCACCCCGGGAGACCTGCCGCTCGTCGGAGTGCAACTGGACGCCCAGGGTGCCCCGCAGGCCCTGCTGCGCAGCTGCGACGACCACGGCCGGATCCGGTACCCGCAGCTGTTCGCCATGGAGCCGGCCGCGGTCGCGACCGAGCACTACTGGCCGGACGACAGGTGGACGGTGTGGAAGTCCACCGTCGCCCGGCCGAAGGCCGCGGACTTCCCGCTGTTCGCCCCGCCCGCCGACTGGGCCGTCGCCACCAGTGGCCCGCAGTCACTGGATCCCGGCCGGGTCTACCGGCTCGGCTTCAGCGATCCGGACAAGTCCTACGACTACAACGCCACGCTCACCTTCGACGCGGCCCGGCTCGCCGCCCTGCAACCCGGGCAGGTGCTGACCGACAAGGGCGTGCTGTCCCGGGAGGACTTCGACAAGGCCGCTCGGAAGGCCTGCTGACGGCACGTCACCCCGGCAGGCCAGGGACGACCAGGCCGGACTCGTAGGCGATCACCACCGCGTGGGTGCGGTTCTGGGCGCCGAGTTTGGTGAGCACGTTGCCGACGTGGGTCTTCACCGTCTCCTGGCTGACCCGGAGGGCCTCGGCGATCTCCGGGTTGGACAGGCCGGTGGCCATCTCCCGGAGCACCTCCTCCTCACGGAGCGTCAGGGCGGCCCGGGGCAGCGCCTCGGCGGAGGAGAGCGGGCGGGGCGCGACCATCCGCCGCAGGGCGGCGGGGAAGAGGATCGCCTCCCCCGCCGCCGCCACCCGGACCGCCTCGGCGATCTCCCGGACCGGGCGCCGCTTGAGCACGAAACCACTGGCCCCGGCGCTGAGCGCGGCCGTCACGTAGCCGTCGTTCTCGAAGGTGGTGATCACCACGACCTTCGGCGGGGCCGGTTCGGCGAGCAGCTCCCCGGTCGCCTCGATGCCGTTGCGGCGCGGCATCCGGACGTCCATCAGGACCACGTCCGGCCGCAGCTCCCGGGCCCGTTCGACCGCCTCGACCCCGTCCGCCGCCTCGCCGGCCACGGTGAGGCCGGGCTGCGCGGAGAGCAGGGTGCGCAGCCCGCTCCGGGTGACCGCGTCGTCGTCCGCGATCAGCAGCGAGACCGGCTCGCTCACGCCGGCACCCGCGCGGGCAGACTGACCGTCAGCCGCCAGACCCGCGCCCCGTCCGGGCCGGCCGTCAGCCCGCCGTGCAGCAGCGCCACCCGCTCGGCCAGGCCCCGCAGGCCGCGCCCGTACGGCGGGAAGGAGGCCGGGCCGGTGCCGGTCGCGTTCACCACCGTCAGCTCCAGCCCCTCCGCCCCGGCCACCACCCGGAGCTCGACCGGACCGCCCGCGCCGTGCCGCAGTGCGTTGGTCAGTCCCTCCTGGACGATCCGGTAGGCCGCCCGGGAGAGCGCGCCCGGCAGCTGCCCGAAGTCGCCGGACAGCTCCGGCGCCACCTGCACGCCCGCGTGCCGCAACCGCTCCAGCAGCTCCGGCAGGTCGGCCAGCGTCCGCGTCGGCGTGGTGCCCGCCTCCTCCTCGCGCAGCACCCCGAGCACGTGGTCCAGGTCCTCCAGCGCCGCCCGGGCCGACTCCTCGATGGAGCGCAGCGCGGCCCGCGCCGCCGTCGGGTCGGCCTCCAGCACCTCACCCGCCACCGCCGCCTGGATGGTGGCCGCGGTCAGCGTGTGCCCGATCGAGTCGTGCAGCTCCGTCGCCAGCCGGTTCCGTTCGGCCAGCGCCCGCTCCCGCTCGGTCGAGGCCACCAGCCGCTCCGCCGCCGAGGGGCCCAACAGCCGTGGCGCGGACCACCGCAGAGCACCCGTCACCACCGCGCAGAGCGCGGCCGTCAGCAGCAGGCAGAGCACCCCGGCCGGCCAGGTCCACCAGCCGTTCACCGGCGGCGCCCAGCCGTAGAGGTCGATCTCGGCCTCACCACCGAGCCAGGCCCCGGGCAGCGCGACCCCCATGAGCAGCAGCAGCCCACCGAGCAGGGCCACCACCCAGCCCAGCGCCACGAGCAGCAGCAGCCACAGCGGAGTACGCCAACGACCGCCCCCGGCAGCCGACTTGACCGGCACCGGCACTGCCGCCCCCAGCACCCGCCGGGCCAGCGAGGCCAGCACCCGCCGCACCCCCGGCAGCAGGCCGCCGACGGCGACCAGCGCCGCCCACAGCACCAGGGTCATCCCCCAGAGCACGGCCGCCGGCGCCGACTTCCAGGCCAGCCCCGGTACCAACGCGAACATCAACGGCAGCACGCTGAACCCGGCCGTGAAGGCCGCCAGCAGAGCACCCGTGTACGTGGAGCCGCGCAGCAGCGGCCTGATTCCCCTGATCATGGACGCCAGTATCTCCGGGCCGTCCGTGGACGACCTCCCCCGATCGGGGGAGCGTCCGGGGCCCCTCGGCTCAGCCGTAGCGGACCGGGGAGTGCATCTCCCAGAGCAGCAGCTCCGCGCCTTCCTCCCCCGCCGTGGGGTCGGCGAAGGCGGTGCCGGTGGCGCGGACGCTGTCGCCGGGGGCCATGGTGCGGCCGCCGCCCTGGGGGCCGGGGACGGTGCGGTAGCCGAGGGAACCCTTCGTCAGGTGGGCGTAGCGGTAGGGGGCTTCGGGGAGTTCGGGGAGCGGCTCCCACGGCCCGGCGGTCACCAGCCACAGCGCGGCGTCGGAGCGGAGCAGGCGCGGGGCGTCCGTGGCGGCGTCGCGCGCGAGGCCGGAGGCGAGCAACGTCAACCCTGCGCCGGACGGGGTCACCCGGGCGAGGCCGTAGGCGGGGGCGGCGTCGAAGGTGTCGGGCTGGAGCCACATCTGGACGAAGCGGACCGGCCCGTCGGCGCCGCCGACGTTGCGTTCGGTGTGGGTGATGCCGGAGCCCGCGCTCTGCACCTGGACCATTCCCGGCCGGACCACGCCCGCGTGACCGTGGCCGTCGCGATGGGCGAGGGCGCCGTCCAGGACCCAGGTGACGATCTCGGTGTCGCGGTGCTTGTGCTCGGCGTAGCCCGCGCCGGGCGCGATCGACTCCTCGTTGACGGCGAGCAGTGCGCCGAAGGAGGTGTTCTTCGGGTCGTAGTGCCCGGAGAAGGAGAAGGCGTGGAGGGTGGAGATCCCCGGCTCGGGCGCGGAGGCGTAGCGCTCGGCGGCGCGGCGGTGGTCGGCCCGGGGGCGGGAGGAGGCTGCGTCGGTCACCCGGCCCACGGTAGCCGGTGTGACCGGGGCCACCGCGTCGATCCGGCGGGGGCGGGTACGAGCCGCCCCGAAGGTGAGGCAGTCTTGTCCCTGTGCCATCCGCTTCAGCGAATTCCGACAAGAAGTCAGCCCCCACGACCGAGCAGCCCGAGCAGCCGAGACCGCGCCGGGGCGGGCGGCTGACCGCTCAGGAGCGCAGGCTCGCCACCGAGCGGGCCGAGCTGCGGGCCGCCACCCTCAAGCGGCTGGAGAAGTCCTCCGGCAAGCTGGCCACCGCCGCCATCGCGCGGATGGACGACCAACTCGGCTGGTACCGGCGGATGCCGCCGGAGCACCGGTCCTGGATCGGCCTGGTGGCCCAGGCCGGCATCGCCGCCTTCACCGAGTGGTACCGGCACCCGGACGCCCCGCAGGCGATCTCCACCGACGTGTTCGGCACCGCCCCGCGCGAGCTGACCAGGGCCATCACGCTCCGTCAGACCGTGGAGCTGATCCGCACCACCATCGAGGTGATGGAGGAGGCGATCGAGGAGGTGGCCGCCCCGGGCGACGAGGCCGGGATGCGCGAGTCGGTGCTGGTCTACGCCCGCGAGATCGCCTTCGCCACCGCCCAGGTGTACGCCCAGGCGGCCGAGGCGCGCGGCGCCTGGGACGCCCGGCTGGAGGCCCTGGTGGTGAACTCGCTGCTCTCCGGCGACGCCGACGAGGGCGTGCTGTCCCGGGCGGCGGCGCTCGGCTGGGGCCAGCCGAGCCAGGTGCGGGTGGTGATGGGCTCCGCCCCGGACGGGGACAGCGAGTTGGTGGTGGAGGCGATCCGACGGGCCGCCAGGTACGCCAAACTCCAGGTGCTGACGGGTGTGTTGGGCAAGCGGCTGGTGGTGGTGGTCGGCGGCGACAAGGAGCCGGTGCACGCCGCCCGGGCGCTGATCGGCCAGTTCGCCCCCGGCCCGGTGGTGGTCGGCCCGACCGTCGGCGACCTGCTCTCGGCGACCCGCTCCGCGCACGCCGCCGCGGCCGGCCTGAAGGCCTGCGCGGCCTGGCCGGACGCTCCGCGCCCGGTGCTGGCCGACGACCTGCTGCCCGAGCGCGCGCTCGCGGGGGACCAGGCGGCCCGGCGCCAACTGGTGGAGGAGATCTACACACCGCTCGACGAGGCGGGCTCGGCACTGCTGGAGACGCTGAGCGTCTACCTGGAGCAGGCCTCCTCGCTGGAGGGCGCCGCCCGGATGCTCTTCGTCCACCCGAACACCGTGCGCTACCGGCTCCGTCGTGTGACCGACGTCACCGGCTATGCTCCCTCGGACGTGCGATCGGCCTTCACCCTGCGGATCGCGCTTGCCCTGGGCCGACTCGGCTCGGCAGCCGAACAGGATTGACGCCGCTGTAGGGACCCCACAATCCGGCGTCCTTTTATTCGTTACCGTCGCCTACCCGTCCCCGGGTGCCTGGCGAGAGAGGGTTGAACCGTGCTCGTAATCGTCGCCCCTGGGCAGGGTGCCCAGACCCCCGGATTCCTCACCCCCTGGCTCGAACTGGACGGCGCCGCCGACCGGTTGCGGGCCTGGTCCGACGTGGCCGGGCTCGACCTGGTCCGCTACGGGACCGAGGGCTCCGAGGAGGAGATCAAGGACACCGCCGTGGCCCAGCCGCTGCTGGTGGCCGCGGGCCTGCTCACCGCCACCGAGCTGTTCGGCGCCGTCACGGGCGGCCCGTACGCGGCCGTGGCCGGACACAGCGTCGGCGAGATCACCGCGGCCGCGCTGGCCGGGGTGCTGAGCGCCGACGAGGCGCTGGTCTTCGTCCGCGAGCGCAGCCTGGCGATGGCCGAGGCCGCCGCCGCGACCCCGACCGGCATGACCGCGCTGCTCGGCGGCGACGCCGAGGTGGTCGCCGCGAAGCTGGCCGAGCACGGCCTGACCGCGGCCAACAACAACGGCGGCGGCCAGCTGGTCGCCGCCGGCACGCTGGCCCAGCTGGAGGCCCTCAAGGCCGACCCGCCGGCCGGTTCGCGGGTGATCCCGCTGAAGGTGGCCGGTGCCTTCCACACCGAGCACATGGCCCCGGGCGTGGAGCGGCTCGCCAAGCTGGCCCCCACCCTGACCACCGCCGACCCGGCGGTCGCGTACCTGTCCAACAAGGACGGCGAGGTCGTGCAGGACGGCACCGAGGTGCTCGCCCGGCTGGTCTCGCAGGTGTCCAACCCGGTCCGCTGGGACCTCTGCATGGAGACCCTGCAGCAGCTCGGTGCCACCGCCGTCATCGAGCTCTCCCCGGCCGGCACCCTCACCAACCTGGTCAAGCGCAACGTCAAGGGTGTCGCGACGCTTGCCCTCAAGACTCCGGCCGACCTCGACAAGGCGCGCGCGCTGGTCGAGGAACACGGCGGGCAGGAGCTGGACGCATGACGACCCCTCAGATCCGCCCCGCCACCGGTGCGGCGCACTCCCGCATCCACGGCGTCGGCGGCTACCGCCCCGTCCGGGTCATCCCGAACGCCGAGGTGCTCAACTGGATCGAGTCCTCGGACGAGTGGATCCGCAGCCGCAGCGGCATCACCGAGCGCCGCTGGGCCGGCCCGGAGGAGACCGTCGCCGAGATGTCGGTGCAGGCGGCCGGCAAGGCGATCGCCCAGGCCGGGATCGCCCCGGAGCAGATCGGCGGCGTGATCGTGGCCACCGTCTCGCACCTCAAGCAGACCCCGGCCATCGCCACCGAGATCGCCGAGCGGCTCGGCTGCGGCACCGCCCCGGCCTTCGACATCTCGGCCGCCTGCGCCGGCTTCGGCTACGGCCTGAGCCTGGCCGACGGCATGGTGCGCGGCGGCAGCGCCGAGTACGTGCTGGTGATCGGCGTGGAGCGGCTCAGCGACCTCACCGACACCTCGGACCGCTCGACCGCCTTCATCTTCGGCGACGGCGCCGGCGCCGCGATCGTCGGCCCGTCCGACACCCCCGGCATCGGCAAGGTGATCTGGGGCTCGGACGGCTCGCAGAAGGACGTCATCTCGCAGACCCAGGCCTGGGACACCGCCTTCGCCAAGGAGGACGCCGTCAACGGCGCCGGCGAGGAGGTCAAGTGGCCGGCCCTGCGGATGGAGGGCCAGACCGTCTTCCGCTGGGCCGTCTGGGAGATGGCCAAGGTGGCCCAGCAGGCGCTGGACGCCGCCGGGGTCACCGCCGACCAGCTCGGCGCGTTCATCCCGCACCAGGCCAACATGCGGATCACCGACGCGATGATCAAGGCCCTGAAGCTCCCCGAGGGCGTCCCGGTGGCCCGCGACATCGCGGAGACCGGCAACACCTCGGCGGCCTCCATCCCGCTGGCGATGGAGCGGATGCTGGAGAGCGGGGAGGCCCGCAGCGGCGACCTCGCCCTGATCATCGGCTTCGGGGCCGGTCTCGTGTACGCCGCCGCAGTCGTTACCCTCCCCTAGGCGCGGTCTTCCGACCCGCCATCAGAAATCGTGCGACGGCCCGCCGGGCGGTCGTGTTCAACACCGAAGAGGAGCAGCCAGAATGGCTACCAAGGACGAGGTTCTGTCCGGTCTCGCCGAGATCGTCAACGAGATCGCGGGCATCCCGGCCGAGGACGTCGAGCTCGACAAGAGCTTCACCGACGACCTGGACGTCGACTCGCTCTCCATGGTCGAGGTCGTCGTGGCCGCCGAGGAGCGCTTCGACGTCAAGATCCCGGACGACGAGGTCAAGAACCTGAAGACCGTCGGCGACGCGGTGGACTACATCCTCGCCAACGCCGCCTGATCTTCCGTCAGCGCCAGCTGACCGCCCGGGCGGCCGGGGTCCCCTCCCCGGCCGCCCGGTCACCCCACCCCCCGGCAACGCCGCCACCTGCCACACGTGAGAGAAGAAGAACCAGTGACCGCTGAAAACCGCACCGTGGTCGTCACGGGTATCGGCGCCTTCACGCCGCTGGGCGGCGACGCCGCCTCGTTCTGGGAGGGCCTCACCTCCGGCCGCTCCGGCGTGGCCGCGCTGACCGAGGAGTGGGCCGCCGAGCTGCCGGTCCGGATCGCCGCTCGCACCGCGATCGAGCCGGGCGAGATCCTCCCCCGGCCGCTGGCCCGCAAGCTGGACCGCTCGGCGCAGTTCGCGCTGATCGCGGCCCGCGAGGCCTGGGCCGACGCCGGCTTCACCGCCTCCGCCACCGCCGAGGGCTCGGAGCTCGCTCCCGAGCGCCTGGGCGCGGTGATCGCCTCCGGCATCGGCGGCGTCACCACCCTGCTCGACCAGTACGACGTGCTCAAGGAGCAGGGCGTCCGCAAGGTCTCCCCGCACACCGTGCCGATGCTGATGCCCAACTCCCCGGCCGCCAACGTCGGCCTGGAGGTCGGCGCCCGGGCCGGCGTGCACACCCCCGTCTCCGCCTGCGCCTCCGGCGCCGAGGCGATCGGCTACGCGATCGAGATGATCCGCTCCGGCCGCGCCGACGTCGTGGTGGCCGGCGGCACCGAGGCGGCGATCCACCCGCTGCCGATCGTCGCCTTCTCCAACATGATGGCGATGTCCAAGAACAACGACGCCCCGCAGCACGCCTCCCGCCCGTACGACAAGGGCCGGGACGGCTTCGTGCTCGGCGAGGGCGCCGGCGTGGTCGTGCTGGAGTCGGCCGAGCACGCGGCCCGCCGCGGCGCCCGGGTCTACTGCGAGGCCGTCGGCCAGGGCCTGTCCTCGGACGCCCACCACATCGCCCAGCCCGAGCCGACCGGTGCCGGCGTGGCCCGTGCCATCGCCGACCTGTTCGAGCACAACGAGCTGGACAAGGCCGAGGTCGTGCACGTCAACGCGCACGCCACCTCGACCCCGCAGGGCGACACCGCCGAGATCAAGGCGCTCCGCAAGGAGCTCGGCGAGCACCTCGACCACGTGGCCATCTCCGCCACCAAGTCGATGACCGGCCACCTGCTCGGCGGCGCCGGCGGCATCGAGACCGTCGCCACCGTGCTGGCCCTGCACCACCGTCTGGCCCCGCCGACCGTCAACGTCGACAACCTCGACGACGACATCGAGGCCGACATCGTCCGCGGCGAGCCCCGCACCCTCCCCGAGGGCCGGATCGCCGCGCTGAACAACTCCTTCGGCTTCGGCGGCCACAACGTGGTGCTGGCCTTCCGCACCGTCTGAACCCGAGCCTGACGGCCCGTCGCACGAATCCCCTTCGTGCGGCGGGCCTTCGGCGTTCTAGGGTGCACGAATGATCGAGATGCCCGTCGCCGTACCGTCCTGGCTGCACCCGCTGGAGACCGAGTCGGTGGTGACGGACGCCGGGCTGACGCTGCACGGGCTGCTGCTGGAGCGCCAGGACGCCGACCGGGCCTGGCGGCACTTCCTGGACCGGCACCCGGAGACCGGCTGGTACCCGTTCCTCCGCGGCGGCGGGCCCCGGCTGCTCCGCCGGCACCCCGCGCCCGACCGGGTCCGGCAGCACCTGGAGTACGCCGAGCGGGGCGACGCCACCGCACTGCTGGAGTCGTACGTGGCGCTGGCCGCGGCCGAGCCGATCGAGCTGCCCTGGCCTCCGGTGGAGCGGCCGCCGCACAGCCGGGTGCCGGACCGACCGCTCTGGCTGCTGCTGGCCCCGGCGGCGGCCGGGCACGAACTCCCGATCCTGCTCGACCCCTTGGTGACCGGCTTCACGGACTTCGACGACCGGTCGATACCGGCGCACGCCCACGCGGCGGTGCTCCGCGACTGGCACCGGCGGTTCGGCGCCGAGGTCCACTACGCGGCCGGCTCCACCCTGGAGCTCGTGGTCGCCCGGCCCCCGGCCGACCGCACCGCCGCACTGCGCGCGGCCCACGAGCTGCAGGCCTACTGCCCGGACGTGGACCAGGAGAGCGAGGGCACGGTCACCGGGCGGCGCTGGGCCCTGTGGTGGGACTGACCCGTCGTCAGACCACCTGGTGGAGCCAGCGGACCGGGGCGCCCTCGCCGGCGTAGCGGAAGGGCTCCAGCTCGTCGTCCCAGGGCTTGCCGAGCAGGCGGGCGAGCTCGGCCTCCAGGTCGGTGCCCTCGGTCTTGGCCCGCAGCAGCACGGCGCGCAGCCGGTCCTCCGGGATCAGGATGTCGCCGTGGATGCCGGTCACGGCGTGGAAGATGCCGAGTGCCGGGGTGGAGCTGTAGCGCTCGCCCTCGGCGGTGGAGCAGGGCTCGCTGGTGACCTCGTAGCGGAGCAACTGCCAACCGCGCAGGGCGGACGCCAGCTTCGAGGCGACGCCGGGCTCCCCCTGCCAGGAGAGCTCGGCCCGCCAGTGGCCGGGCGCGGCGGGCTGGCGGATCCAGTCGAGGCTGATCCGCACTCCGAGCACGCCCGACACCGCCCATTCGACGTGCGGGCACAGCGCGCGGGGCGCGGAGTGGACGTACAGGACTCCACGTGTCGTCACCGGGACCTCCAGGCTGTGGACGAGGGTCGCCTTCCCCAGCTACCTCGTGCCCGTCGCCGGTCTGCGCTGCTCTGGTCTGATGCGTAACTGTCTCGGTCGTACTGCCCCCGCCGTGCGCAACTTATTCGACATATAGGTAATTAAGTTGAGCAAAACGGACAGCTTTCAACCCAATGCTAGCCCGATCCGCACCGAGGTCTACCCTCGGCCCCGATCTCTCCCCCGAACGGCCCCATCCAAGAAGCCTCCACCGTAGCGCCGCTGACGCCGCCACAGTTGACGGCCCGTCGGATCGGCGGTGGTGCGCCGAGCCGGACGCGCCCGTAGCCGAACCGCCCCCGACCCTGGTGCGGGTCGGGGGCGGTCCTCAACTGCCGTGCCTCTGTCGGCGCTTGAGTCGCGTCAGTGCTCCAGGCGGACGACCATCTTGCCGGTGTTGTCGCCGCGCAGCAGGCCGAGGAAGGCCTCGGTGGTGTTCTCCACGCCGTCCACCACGGTCTCGTCGTACTTCAGCGCACCGTCCTTGAGCCAGCCGCCGACCTCGGCCAGGAAGCGGGGCTGGAGCGAGTCGTGGTCGCGCACCAGCATGCCCTGCAGCCGCAGCCGCTTGCCGATCGCCAGCGCCAGGTTGCGCGGCCCGGCCGGGGCCGAGGTGTCGTTGTACTGGGCGATGGCGCCGCACAGGGTGACCCGGCCGTGCAGGTTGAGCGCGCCGATCGCGGCCTCCAGGTGGTCGCCGCCGACGTTGTCGAAGTACACGTCGATGCCGTCCGGGGCGGCCGCGGCCAGCTGCTCGCGGACCGGGGCGTCCTTGTAGTTGAAGGCGGCGTCGAAGCCGTAGCCGTCCAGCAGGGTGGCCACCTTGGCGGCCGAACCGGCCGAGCCGACGACCCGCTCGGCGCCCTTCAGCTTGGCGATCTGACCGACCAACGAGCCGACCGCGCCGGCCGCGCCGGAGACGAAGACGGTGTCGCCCGGCTTGAACGAGGCCACCTCCAGCAGGCCCGCGTACGCGGTCATGCCCGGCATGCCGAGCACGCCCAGGTAGTAGGAGAGCGGGGCGAGCTCCGGGTCCACCTTCACCGCGTGCCGGGCGTCGAGGGTCGCGTACTCGCGCCAGCCCAGCCCGTGCAGCACCGCGTCGCCCACCTCGAAGCCCTCGGCGTTGGAGGCGACCACGTGGCCGACCGCACCGCCGTCCATGGCCCGGCCGAGCTGGAACGGCGGGACGTAGGACTTCACGTCGTTCATCCGGCCGCGCATGTACGGGTCGACCGAGAGGTAGGCGTTGCGGACCAGGATCTCGCCCTCGCCGGGCTGCCGGACCGGCGCCTCGACCAGCGCGAAGTCGGAGGGCGCCGGCCAGCCGTCCGGACGGGACGCCAGGTGCCATTCCCTGCCGGTGGCGGGCGCGGTGGTGGGCACGGTGGTGGACGCGGCCTGCTCTGCCATGCTGCTGCTCCTCGGAGACTGAAAGGTTGAGTAGGTAAAGCAATCGTGGGCATGAAAGGTTCATGTTGTCAAATGTTCAGGTAGACTCATGGGCATGACCGAGCCCACTCACGGCACTCCGCCGCCCGCCGACGCGATCACCCGCGAGGTCGTGGACCTCATGGCCGGGCTGGTCGCGGTCTTCCACCGCGAGTACGAGGAGGCCGCCGCCGCCCGATCGCTCACCGGCGCCCAGGCCAAGGTGCTCGCGCTGCTGCGGCGCGGGCCGATGCCGATGCGCCACATCGCCCAGACCCTCAGCTGCGAGCCGTCCAACATCACCGGCATCGTGGACCGCCTGGAGGGCCGCGGCTTCGTCACCCGCGAGGCCGACCCGCAGGACCGCAGGGTCAAGCTGGTCGCCGCCACCGAGTCCGGCGACGCCGCCACCGAGGAGCTGCGCGAATCCCTCAACTTCGCCCGGGAGCCGCTGGCCGCCCTGGACGAGGAGGAGCGCACCCAGCTGCGCGACCTGCTCCGGCGGATGCTGGCGCACGCCGACGTCAACCCGAGCTGACCCGAGCCGGGGCCGCCCCGGGCCAGGCCGGGCCGACCGGACTTGACCGGACCTGACCAGGTCGGCCCGGTTCCGAGCGAACGGTTCCCGGTTCCGCCTCCGCCCCGCCCCCGTCCCGACCGGGGGACGGGCCTGACCTGCGCGGACGCCCCTCCCCACCAGGGGGGGCGATTGCTCCTGCACGAATCATCCTTGTTAGATTGCGCTCTCCGTGTAACCGACCGCCTCGCCAGACCGTCTATCCGGTGAGAGAACACCGACCATCCCGACGGTTCACCCGCCGAGCGGCCGCAGCAGAGAGCTCCTGACCCACCATGACCGACGCCCAGACCCGGCCCTCCTCTGCCCGCGCGCGCCTCGCACCCCGGGCGCCCCGCTCCCGCCGGGCCCGACTGGCCCGGGTCGCCGGAGTCACCGCCGCCGTCATGGTGCTCGGAGTGGTCGGCACCGGCGCGTGGTTCTACCACCGCCTGGACGACAACATCTCCACCTTCGACGCGGCCGGCATCGCCACCAGCCGGCCCCCGGTGGCCACCCCCGCCGAGGTCGGCGGCGGCGTCCCGGTCAACGTCCTGCTGCTCGGCTCCGACACCCGCAACGACGGCAACAGCGACCTCGGCGGCGGCGACGAGGGCGTCGGCCACTCCGACACCGCGATGCTGCTGCACGTCTACGGCGACCGCCGCCACGCCGTCGCGGTCTCGATACCGCGCGACACCCTGGTCACCGTCCCGCCGTGCCTGCTCCCGGACGGCAGGTGGACCACCAAGCGCACCAACCAGATGTTCAACTCGGCCTTCACCGTGGGCGGTTCGGAGAAGGGCAACCCCGCCTGCAGCCAGAACACCGTCGAGGCGCTCACCGGCCTGCGGGTCGACCACACCATCGTGGTGGACTTCAAGGGCTTCGCCGCGATGACCCAGGCCGTGAACGGGGTCGACGTCTGCGTCCCCAACGCGGTCAACTCCTACGGGATAAAGCTGGCCAAGGGCCGTCAGACCGTCTCCGGCCAGCTCGCCCTCGACTACGTCCGGGCCCGGCACGGCTTCGGCGACGGCTCCGACATCGGCCGCATCAAGCGGCAGCAGGCCTTCCTCTCCTCCCTCATCAAGAAGGTGCAGGAGCAGGGCTTCAACCTCACCACCCTGCTCCCGCTGGCCGACGCCGCCAGCCGCTCCCTCACCGTCGACCCCGGCCTCGGCACCCCGATGAAGCTGGTCGACTTCGCGCAGTCGCTGCGGGACATCAAGCTCTCCGACATAGAGTTCGTCACCGTCCCCTGGGAGTACAAGGGCGACCGGGTCGCCCTGGTCCAGCCCGACACCGGGCGGCTCTTCGACCTGCTCCGCCAGGACCACACCCTCGACGGCCACTCCACCGGAACCGGCGCCACCCCCACCGCCTCGCCCTCGGCCTCTGCCTCCCCCTCCGCCTCGGCCGTCGCCACCCCGCTGACGATCATCAACGCCAGCCGCTCCCCCGAGGCCGCCACCAAGGCCGAAGCCGAACTCAAGGCCGCCGGCTGGACCGCCCTCACCACCGGCCCCACCCCCACCACCTCGCGGCGCACCACCGTCATCGGCTACCCCGCCACCCCGGTCAGCCTCGCCGAGGCCGAACGGCTCGCCGCCCTCTACCCCGACGCCGAACTCCGCCCCGACCCCTCGCTCACCACCCTCACCCTCACCCTCGGCCGCGACGAGGCCCCCGACCCCTCCACCGCCGCCCCGTCGGCCACCGCCTCCGGATCCCCCTCGGCCACCCCGACCGGCATCCCCTCCGGCATCACCGACAACACCCGCACCGCCGACGCCGACCTCTGCTCCAACCTCACCTACGGCGACGGCGGCTGACGGACCCTCAGCGCACCCAGCTCTTCAGCGGCTCGGTGTCCAGCACGATCCGGCGAACGCGTCCGCTGCGGCGAGCGCGCCGTCGGGCCTGGCACGGCCTGCCCGATGGCCCTGGACCTTCAGGCCTTGGTCGTGCAGCCGGAGCTCCGGCCTGCTCTGCAGGCAGATCCGCATGAGCCACTGGATGATGCGGCCGTGGTCCCCGTCAGGCGCCGGCTTGGCCCTCAGCTTTCCGTCGAGCAGCTCCAGCCGCACGCCCTCCGCCGCCCGGGCGACCACGCGGGCCACCTCCTCGAACTCCTCGGGGAGCAGCTGCGGGCGGTCCGAGACCGCGGTCATGCCCTGCCTCCTCCGGGTGGGGCGGGTGGTGCTCTCTCCGACGATAGCCGAGCCTCCACCCCAGGATCAGGTGGACACAGGATGAACAGTGACGTCCGTTCGACGGACGAGGCGGACGGCGTCCCAACTGCCGTGATCTTCCTGGGAGGGTGAAGATCCCACCCAACCGAGACGATTCCGGGGGACGCCTCAGATGAACTCCACAGCCACCGCCCTCACCCTGGCCTCCGGCGCAGCCGTGCTGCACGCGCTCTGGAGCCTGGTCAGCAAGCGGCTGGCCGAGTACGACGCGGTGGCCTTCGTCTGGCTGGCCTCGCTGGGGTCGTTCGTGGCGTACGCGCCGGTCGTGCTCCTGCTGACGGGCGGGGACGGCGGCTGGCGGCTGACGCCCGTTCAACTCGCCTTCGTGGCGGGCAGCGTCGTGATCAACCTCGGGTACTTCCTGGTGATCCAGTACGGCTACCGACTGGGCGACCTCTCCCTGGTCTACCCGATCGCCCGCGGCACCGGACCGATCCTGGCGATCGTCGGCGGCGCCCTCTTCCTCGGCGAAGTACCTTCCAGCACCGGCCTGTTCGGTGCCCTCGCGGTGGTCGGCGGCGTGGTCGCGCTCGGCCTGTCCGCCCGCCCCTCCGACGGCGGACCGCCCGCGGTCGGCTACGGCCGGGCGCTGGGCTACGCGGGGCTGTCCGGCCTGACCATCGCCGCCTACACCCTCTGGGACCAACACACCGTCGGACCGCTCGCCGTCTCCCCGCTCCTGCTCAACTGGATCGACGACCTCGGCCGGGCGGCCCTGCTCGGCCCCTCCGCCCTCCGCCGCCGGGAGGCCGTGCGGAGGCTCTGGCGGGAGTGCCGGCTGCTCGTCCTGGGGGCGACCACCCTGATGCCGCTGCCCTACCTGCTCTTCC
This sequence comes from Kitasatospora sp. NPDC004289, assembly GCF_053602875.1. NCBI lineage: Bacteria > Bacillati > Actinomycetota > Actinomycetes > Kitasatosporales > Streptomycetaceae > Kitasatospora > Kitasatospora sp. NPDC004289. The sequence continues at coordinate 19,697 of NZ_JBSGEL010000033.1, forward strand.
TGTTCGCCCTGCGGCTGGCCCCGGCCGCCCTGGTCTCCCCGGTCCGCGAGGCCAGCGTGCTGTTGGTGGTGCTGCTCGGCGGCACCCTGCTGGCCGAGGGCCGCCTGCGCGCCCGCCTGTTGGCGGCCGGGGTGATCGTGACCGGTCTGAGCCTGATCGCGTTCAGCTGACGTTACCCGGGGTCCGGCAGGCCGGTGACGACCACCGTCACCCGGGTGCCAGCCACCAACTCGCCCGCCATCAGACGCTGGTGGACGGCACGGAGGGCCTTGGCGACGTAGCGGAGCTCTGGCCTCAGGCCGTGCTGCTGCTCGAACTCGGCGGCGAAGGCGGTGAGTTGTGGTGAGACGCGGCCGTAGCCGCCGCCGTGGTGGGCGTGGTCGATCGACCAGGTGGTGAACTGGCGTCCGTAGGCGGCCTGGTGGAGGCTGCGGACCTCGTCCTCCAGGTAGCCCTCGCCGCGCAGGACGGCGACGCCGAGGGCCCGGGCGCCACCGGTGAGGCCCGCCGCGATGCCCGCGAGCGTCCCCCCGGTGCCGACCGGGCAGACCACCAGGTCAGCCGGGCCGAGCTCGGGGAGCTCGGCGGGGATCGCGGCCGCGCCCCGCACCGCGAGCGCGTTGGACCCACCCTCGGGCAGCACGGCCCAGCCCTCCCCCGGGGCGCGCCGCTCACTCACCAGGCGCCGGTAGTCGGCCCGGGAGACGAAGCGCAGCTCCATCCCGTCCGCCTCCGCCGCCCGCAACGACCAGTTCCGCGGCGCCCGTTCCAGCTCCTCGCCCCGCACCACCCCGATGCTCGCCAGCCCCAGCGCCCCCGCCGCCGCGGCCACCGCCCGCAGATGGGTGGAGTACGCCCCGCCGTACGTCAGGAGTCCGACCGCTCCGGTCTCCACCGCGTGGGCGAGGTTCGGGGCGAGCTTGCGCCACTTGTTGCCGGGCACGGTCGGGTGCGCCAGGTCGTCGCGCTTCAGCCGCAGCTCGACCCCGGCCGCCGCGAAGTCCGGGTCCTCCAGCACCTGGAGCGGGGTCGGCAGATCGGCGGGCAGCAGCATCCGCCCAGCGTACGCGGGCCCCGCCGGGCTCAGCGCCGGAGCAACCAGTGCGGCCCGGCCGACCAGCCGAGGAACCGCCGGGCCCGGCCGCGTTCGGCCGTGCCGTCCTCGCCGAAGCGGCCGCCCGCGGCGGTCAGGACCAGGCCGGCCACGGCCGGGGCGAGGCGGGGCGGGTGGTCGGCGGTGATCCGGTCGATCACCACGTCGCGGGCCTGCGGGGTGCAGAGGGAGAGGTGGAAGACCAGCTGGCGCCAGGCGAAGGCGGCGTTCTTCACGGTGGCCAGCGGGCGCGGCTGGCGCTCGGCCAGCGCGACCAACTGCCGGGCGGTGTCGTAGGCGCGCCAGGCCAGCACGTCCGCGGCCTCGCCGAAGGTCACGCCGAGCGGGCCGGCCAGGGTGGCGAGGTTGTGGGTGGTGAGGATCTGGGCCTGCTCGATCACCGTGCCGTTGGCGGCGACCGAGCCCGTGCCGCGCCAAACCTGGCCGGCCCGGGCGGTGCAGAGCCGGGAGAAGCCGGAGGAGGCGACGGCGCGGCGGTGTCCGTCCTCCTGCTCGGGCAGGGCGCGCACGGCGGCGTAGTCGATGCCGAAGTACCGCTCGTAGAAGGTGCCTTGCAGCAGCTCACCGGCGATCTTGGCGGCCGCCAGGAACTTCGGGGAGAACTTGCCCATGAAGATGTCGGCCGCCAGCTCCTCCACGAACGGGGTGCCCGGCGCGGCCCGCCGCCCCAGTGCGGCGAGCTCGCTCACCAACGGGTTCGGCAGGATGGTGCCGGGAAAGGTCGTGACCGCCAGGGCGGACAGACGCCGCAGCGTGGCGAGTTCGGCCGCGCCCTCCCCCGCCGTGCGGTACGGCTGGACCGCCCGGACCCAGGGGAGTTCACCGGCCCGCACCTGGTGCTGGAGGTCGAGCAGCAGCAGCGAGCGCCGCCCGGCGAAGGCCCGGTGGTGGGCGGCGGCCAGCGCGCCGAGCGCCTGGTCCGGGTAGGCGGTGGCCTCGGCCGCGGCGGCCAACTGCGGTGCCAGCTCGGCCAGTACCTCCGCCGAGGGCACCAGGCCGCGCTCGACCAGGGTCTCCACGGGGGCGCGGAGGGCGGCCAGCACCACCTTGCGCAGCACCTGCGGCACGGCGGTGCCGGCCGGGATCCCGTCCGCCTCGCCGTCCGAGGCCGCCACCAGCACCGCCTCCGGGTCGGTCAGGCCGTCCTGCTGTGGCAGTGCGAAGAGCCGGCTCACCAACAGCCGGGCGAGCTGGTGGTGGGAGGGCAGCGTGGCCTGGCCGACCTGGATCCGGCGCAGCTCGGTGTGCCGCTCGGAGCCCGGCAGGCCGCGGCGCTCCACCATGGAGCGGACGGCGACCCGCAGCAGCCCGGCCTGACGGGGCGGCAACTCCTCACCGGCGACGGCCAGTTCGAGGGAGATGCGGAGGATGCCGAGGTTCCCGCCCGGCTTGCGGTGCTTGCCGCAGAGCTGGTGGACGGCGGCCAAGGTCCGGTAGCGGAGCAGGAGTTCGGCGCCGCGCGCGAGCCACTCCGGGCCCGGGGCGGCATGCAGGACACCGTCCGGGCCGGTGGCCTCCAGCCAGTGCGAGAGCAGTTCGTCGGAGTACGGCAGCCAGACCCTCAGCGCCTCGCGCTGGGTCTCCACCGCACGGTTGGGGCCGCGGCGCTCCAGCGCCTCGACGGTGTCGGCCACCGTCTGCCGGTGGACGCAGTCCGGCCCGGCACCCGGGGCGTCGCCGGACGGCGGGGTGAAGCGCAGCCGGCCCGCGAACGGGGCCAGCAGGGCAGTCAGTTCGAGTGCCGTCCGCTGCTCTCCGGCCCGGACCAGCCAGGCCACCGTGAGCAGCGCGGCCTCCTCCGGCACGGTCACCCGGTAGCGGCCGCTGTCGAGCAGCTCCCAGAGCCGGGCCAGCCCGGTCTCGGTGAGCGCGTGCGCGAAGAGTTCGGCGCGGTCCTGCGGGATGCCGGCCGCCCGGCAGGCCTCGGCCTCGTACGGCTGGAGTGGCCCCTCGGCGGCGGCCCGGCCGGTGGCGAAGCCGCCGCGCAGCACCTCGGGCGTGACCCAGGCGGGCAACCCGGCCACCGGGGTGCGGCTGCCGATCTTCAGGCTGCCGTCCTTCATCCCCGCCAGCGTGGCGCGCCAGCGGTCGAGACGGCCCTCGGCCCGTTCGCGGGTCGCGGCGTCCGGGTGCGAGAGCGCGGTGACGAAGGCCCGGGCCAGCTGCCCGTGCGCGTAGCCGGAGTTGACCGTGACAGTGGTGCGCTGCTGATCAGCGTTGTTGTCCATGGCCGACGTGGCGGGTCCCGCCCCCGCCCCCTCCGGATCCCGAGTCCGGTGCTCTGTCTCGCTGAGCTACACGCCGCTGGCCCGCCACCCTACGCACGGGGGCAGGGGCGGACAACGTGATTTGGTGCCGCCCGGAGTTCGCCCGCCGGGCCGTCGGCCGGGCATCCTCGACGGAGCGTGGCGCACGATGGGGCGAGGCCTCGGACGGGGCCGGAGCCGGGTGGAGGGGAGCTGCGCGGGTGGATGCCGATCGAGGGCGGTGGGTGGCGAGGAGCCTCCTGTCCTACGTCCTGACCTTCGCCGTCGGCTGGCCCGTTCTCGGTGGGGCCCTGTTCCTCACCCGGCCCGACCGGACCGACCCGGACGCGCTGCCGGGCGACTCCTTCGGAGTCCTGGGCACCGGAGTGATGATGTCCGTCATCGTCGGGATCCCGTCACTGGTCATCATCGCGCTGCTGTCCGGCAAGCGCCGGGACGCGCGACTCAGGCCGCTGGCGTCCGGCCTGCTGCTGGCCCCCGTCCTGATCGTCCTCGCCGGAGGTGGCGGACTCGGAGTACTGGCCCTGATCGCCATTCAGCTGCTCTTCGCCACGGTGGTCATGCCGCGCGGCCGACCGACCCCTCGTCCCCCATCAAACGGGTGAACTTCCGGCCCGGTGAGGCTCGGTGGGGGTGGAGCGGCCCTAGAGTTCTCCCAGGCTGTCCGTCGCGGGCGGTCCGGTGTGGTCACGGATCCGCGGCGTGGAGGGGTGAGTGGGGCGGGTGGGACTCGAACCCACGACCAAGGGATTATGAGTCCCCTGCTCTAACCGGCTGAGCTACCGCCCCGGTTCGCCGTGCCGTCGGCCGAGGTGGCGGGGCAGCAGCAGACGGCCCGTCAGGGCCGTCATCCGCAGCATAGCCGGTCATTCCGGCGTGGTGCTCGCCGGGGGTGCATCCGGGTGGGCGGGTGCGCGAGACCCCGTCCGGGTGATCCGGCCTGGCAGGGGGTGCGGTGCCCGCGAAGACTGGAGGCCGGTGGTCGACGGGGCCTAGGTCCGAGGAGGGTGGTGGCGGGTGCGCGGCGCACGGGTGGCCGGGTTGGTGGCGCTGGGGCTGGTGGCGGTCGGCTGCGGGAGCGGTTCGGGCGGCGGCGGAGGGCCGAGCCCGACGGGCGGCGGCACCACCGCGAGCGCGAGTGCGAGCCGGAGCCCGCTGACGGGGGCTCAGGCCAGTTCGGCCGCGGCCAGGCACGGCTGGTCCAAGGACCGGATCAAGGCCGCGATCGCCAAGCACGCCGGCACCACCAGGACCGCCAAGGCCACCCCGCTCAACGCCCTGGTCGGCGCGGTCTTCACGCACAATTCCGACGGCGACCACTTCTGCACCGCCAGCGTGGTGGACAGCGCCGGGCTGAACCTGATCGCGACCGCCGCGCACTGCGTCTACGACCCCAAGGTCGGCCAGCGCGGCGACCTGGTCTTCGTGCCGGGCTACCGGGACGGCGACACCCCGAGCGGGGTCTGGCAACTGGCCTCGATCACGGTGGACCAGGCCTGGGCGGACAGTGCCGACCCGGACGTGGACGTGGCCTTCGCCGTGGTGCTGCCGCAGAACGGGCAGCAGGTCCAACAGGTGCTCGGCGCCAACAAGTTGGGGGTCAACCGGGGCTACACCCTGCCGGTCAAGGTGACCGGCTACCCGAGCAGCGGCGAGGTGCCGATCACCTGCGCCAACCAGACCTCCCAGCAGAGCCCCACCCAGCTGCGGATCGACTGCCCGGACTACACCGGCGGCACCAGCGGCAGCCCCTGGGTCACCGACTTCGACCCGCAGACCAGGACGGGGACCGTGGTCGGCGTGATCGGCGGCTACCAGGAGGGCGGGGACACCCCGGACACCTCCTACAGCAGCTACTTCGGCGACCGGGTCCAGGCGCTGTACGCCCGCGCGACCGGCTGACCGCCTCGGGCGCAGCGGCGGGAGGCCGGCAGGGGCAACGGCGGGGCCCGGACGGGGCTGGCGCGGCGGAGGGCCCGGCTGGTAGACCTGGCGGCAGTCGATCTTCACGAGCCCCGTGGATCGCCCCACCGCCGAGGACGGACTTCGATGGCACGCGCACGCCGGACCGCCAAGGCCCCCGCCCCGGCGAACGGCGCCGAAGCCGGCCCCAGCTCAGGCTCCGGCTCCGGCCGCGTGACACTCCTCACGGCCGTGGCCGCCCTGACTGCGGCGCTGACCGCCGGCTGCGTCCCGGGGGCCGCCGCACCGTCCGGCGGCAACGGCGGCGGCAACGGCGGCGGAGGCGAGGACGGCACCCCCTCCGCCCACGCCGCCCCGGCCGGCGCGGTGGCGGACCGGATCGGCACGCTGTTCGCCGGCGGCCCGGACGGCGCCCGGGGCTGCACCGCCAGCGTGGTGAGCAGCCCGGGCCGGAGCCTGCTGGTCACGGCCGCGCACTGCGTGGCCAGTCCGCTGTTCGGCCGCCAGGACGACCTGGCGTTCGCCCCCGGCTACCGCAACGGGAACCTCCCGCACGGCAGTTGGCCGGTCGAGCGGGTGACGCTGGCCCCGGCCTGGTCGGAGCGGGCCGACCCGGAGTACGACGTGGCGTTCCTCACGGTCGGCGAGGTCGGCGGACGGCGGATCGAGGACGTGCTCGGCGGCTTCCGGCTCGGCACCGACCGCGGCTTCGGGCTCGCGGTCACCGTCACCGGCTACCCGGTGGACGCCGAGGAGCCGATCACCTGCAGCAACCGGACCGGCGAACAGAGCCCGACCCAGGAGAGCTTCGACTGCCACGGCTACACCGACGGCACCAGCGGCAGCCCCTGGCTGACCGAGGGCGGGGAGGTGGTCGGCGTGGTCGGCGGCTACCAGGAGGGCGGCGCCACCGAGCGGACCTCGTACAGCATCACCTTCGACCACCGGGTGACGGAGCTGTACCGGCAGGCCACCGGCACGGCCTGAGCAGGCTCCGAGCAGACCCCGAGCAGAGGGTGCTCCCCGGGAAAACACGAAGGCCCCTCGGATGTCCGAAGGGCCCTCGCTCTGCGCATCTCACCTGAACTACCGGTGAAGCTCCCCCAATTGGACTCGAACCAATAACCTGCCGATTAACAGTCGGCTGCTCTGCCAATTGAGCTATGGGGGACTGCTGTTGGGTGCGGAACGGTCTGACGACCCTTCCGGGCTCCCCCAATTGGACTCGAACCAATAACCTGCCGATTAACAGTCGGCTGCTCTGCCAATTGAGCTATGGGGGACCGAGCTCCCGCCCCGCTCCGGAAGGATCTTCCGGTCCGCGGCGTCGGCTGCGGGTCATACATTAGCGCACTCAGGGGGGTGGTCCGCCAATCGCTTTCCCCGGGGAGGCCCCGGGGCCTCCCCGGGTGCCCGGATCGCCCTCCGTTCGGCGTGCCCGGTGGGCGGCGGCGGGGGCCTGCGGGGATGCTGGTCCCACGGTTCGCCGCGGGGCGGGGCGGGTAGGGCAACGCGGCAGGGTCCGCAAGGAAGGGTGGAGACCGGTCATGTGGAAGCTGACGTTCGTGGTGGGAGTCGGGGTCGGATACGTCCTCGGTTCGAAGGCCGGCCGGGAGCGCTACGAGCAGCTCGCCGGAGCGGCCCGTCAGGTCGCGCAGAACCCCAAGGTGCAGGACGTGGCGGGCAAGGCCCGGCAGCAGGCCGGAGCGGTGGCCGGGAAGGCCGCGGGCGCCGTGGCCGGCCGGGTCGGTGACCACCTGCCGAACGCCATCACCGACCGGGTGCCGTACCTGAGCGGCAGTCGGGCTGCCGGACAGGACGACAGCTGGGGCACCTACCGCCCCTGAGGCACCGGCGCCGGACGCACCGCACGCACCGCACACGCCGCCCGCACCGCACGCAGCACGCGCAGCGCGCGCCGCGCACGTACGGCCGGCACCGCACGCACCAGGGGCCCCACGAGCACCGCGAGCGGTCGCGGACGCGTCCGCTCCGGGTGCCGAACGGGCAACACTTCGGGCGGGCGGCGGTGCAAGCCGGCCGGGCTGAGGCATGATCTCGACATGGCCATCGTCGCGGGCATCGACAGCTCCACCACTCGCACCCGGATCGTCGCGTGCGACGCCGAGACCGGCGCCGTGCTGCGCGACGGCAAGGCGCCGCACCCGACCCCCGAGGGCACCGATCCCCGAGCCACCGAGGTCGACCCGCAGCTCTGGCTGCACTCGCTCGGCGAGGCGGCCACCGGGGGCCTGCTGGAGGGCGTCCGGGCGATCGGCGTCTCGGCCCAGCAGCACGGCCTGATCGGCCTGGACGCGGGCGGTGTGCTGGTGCGGCCCGCCCTGCTCTGGAACGACCCCCGGTCCGCCGGGGCCGCCGCGCAGCTGATCGACGCGCTCGGCGGCCCCGAGGCCTGGGTGCGGGCGATCGGCTCCGTCCCGGCGCCGACCTACACGGTGGCCAAGCTGCGCTGGCTGGCCGAGCACGAGCCGGCCTCGGCCAAGCGGATCGCCGAGGTGCTGCTCCCGCACGACTGGCTGGTCTGGCAGCTGCTCGGCCACCCCAAGCGCCGCACCACCGACCGGGGTGACGCCTCCGGCACCGGGTACTGGTCCCCCGTCACCGGCGAGTACCGGCAGGACCTGATCGAGCTGGCGCTCGGTCACCAGCTGCGCGTACCGGACGTGTTGGGCCCGGCCGAGCCCGCCGGGCACACCCCCGAGGGCCTGCTGATCTCGGCCGGCACCGGGGACAACATGGCCGCCGCGCTCGGCCTCGGCCTGCAGCCCGGCGACGCGGTGGTCTCGCTCGGCGGCAACGGGACCGTCTTCGCGGTGCACGACCACGCCGTGGTGGACGTCACGGGAGCGGTCTCCTCCTTCGCCGACGCCACCGGCCGCCACCTGCCGATGGTCGGCACCCTGAACGCGGCCCAGGTGCTCCGCTCCACCGCCGGCCTGCTCGGCACCGACCTCACCGGCCTGAGCGAGCTGGCGCTGCGCTCCACGGCCGGCTCCTACGGGCTGGTGCTGCTCCCCTACCTGGACGGCGAGCGCACCCCGAAGCTCCCCGCCGCGGCCGGCACCCTGACCGGCCTGCGGGCCGAGTCGATGGCCCCGCAGCACCTGGCCCGGGCCGCCGTCGAGGGCATGCTCTGCAACGTCGCCGACGCCCTGGACGTGCTGCGCGGGCACGGGGTGGAGCTGCGCCGGATCTTCCTGCTCGGCGCGGTCGGCCGCCTGCCCGCCGTCAAGGAGATCGCGCCCCTGCTCTTCGGCCTGCCCGTGGTGATACCGGCCGCCGGCGACCACGCCGCCCGGGGCGCGGCCCGCCAGGCCGCCTGGGCCCTGGCAGGCACCCCCGAGCCCCCGGAGTGGGAGCTCCCCGACGCCGTCACCCTGGTCGCCGACCACGAGCACGACCAGGCCATCGGCAACGCCGTCCGCCAGCAGTACCGCACCGTCCGCGACCAGATCCACCCGGAGCTGGCCGAGGACTGAGCGGCCGTCAGGGCCGCACCGCCCGTCGACCCGCCGTCAGCCCTCCACCGGGGCTCGGACCGCCTCCGGGGCTCAGACCTCCACCGGGGCGGAGACCTCGCCGGTGCGCCGGAGCTTCTGCCAGCGCAGGCGGCCGCCGGTCACCGCGGTGATCGCCGACTGCAGCAGGACGATGTACATCAGCTGCCGGTACACCAGCTGCTGGGTCGGCAGGCTGATCAGGTGCCAGGGCTTCTCGCGGTCGAGCTTGAAGGCGTACCAGGAGAGCACGGCCTGGATGCCCAGGAAGCCGGCGAAGCTGGTGATGGTCGTCGCCGCGTCCGCGAACAGCACGCCGTAGATCAGGAAGATGTCGACCAGTGGTGCCAGCAGCGGGGCGACCACGCCGAACAGCACGACCAGCGGCAGGCCCCGGCGGCCGAACCGCCCGCGCGGCCCCTTGGCGGTGACGGCCCGGCGGTGCTTCCACATCGCCTGCATCGAGCCGTAGCTCCAGCGGTACCGCTGGGACCAGAGCTGCTGGAGGCTCGCGGGGGCCTCGGTCCAGGCGCGGGCACGCTCGGCGTAGACCACCCGCCAGCCCTCGCACAGCACCGCCATGGTGATGTCGGTGTCCTCGGCGAGGGTGTCCTCGCTCATCCCGCCGACCGCGTCCAGGGCCTCCTTGCGGAAGGCGCCGACCGCGCCGGGGATGGTCGGGATGATGCCGAGCATGTCGTACATCCGGCGGTCCAGGTTGTGGCCGAGGACGTACTCGATGTGCTGCCAGGAGCCGATCAGGGTGTCCCGGTTGCCGACCTTGGCGTTGCCCGAGACCGCGCCGATCGAGGGGTCCGCGAAGGGCTGGACCAACTCGCGCACCGTGGAGGGCTCGAAGACGGTGTCGCCGTCCATCATCACGACGATGTCGTGCGAGGCGGCCGCGATGCCGGCGTTCAGTGCGCTGGGCTTGCCGCCGTTGACCTTGCGGATCAGGCGGACGAACGGCATCGCCATCTCCTCCACGATGTCCGCGGTGCCGTCCGAGGAGCCGTCGTCGATGACGATGACCTCGATCGGGTAGTCGCTCGCGGCCAGCGAGTTGAGGGTGTGGGCGATGCACTCGCGCTCGTTGTACGCGGGCACCAGGACGGTGACCGGGCGGGTGACGGGCTCGCCCCAGAGGTCCTGCCGCTTGGAGCGGCGGGCGTGGATCGGGGCCAGCACCAGCATCAGGGCGAACCGGCCGAAGTTCAGGAAGCCGACCACGGCGAGCAGCCCGATCAGCGTCGGCAGGGTGTGCACGGCCAGCTGGGTGGCCCAGACGTAGCCCTTGCCCGCCCACAGCCGGAAGCCGGTCACCGGCGTGGTGGCGCTGGAGGCGCCGAGCGCCTCGGAGATGGTGGTGAACCGGTAGCCGTCGGCCTTCAGCTTGTCGATCAGGATGCCGAGCGCCTCGACGGTCTGGGAGCGGTCACCGCCGGAGTCGTGCAGCAGGATCAGCTCGCCGGCGCCGGGCGTCGTGGGCATCGCCTCCTTGACGATGGCGTCCACCCCCGGCCGCTTCCAGTCGTCGGTGTCGTGGTCGATGAAGGCGGTGACGTAGCCCCGGGCGCCCAGGTACTTGATCACCGGGTAGGTCCAGTCGTCCAGCGCCGCCGAGTTGGACGAGTACGGCGGGCGGAACAGCGAGCTGTGCACCCCCGCCGCCCCGGCCAGGGCCAGCTGGGTCTGGGCCATCTCCCAGGTGATCCGGGCGTGCGACTGGAAGGCGAAGTCCGGGTGGGTGAAGCTGTGCAGCCCGATCTCGTGTCCCTCGTCCACGATCCGGCGGATCAGCTCCGGATGACGGGCCGTCATGCCGCCGGTGACGAAGAAGTCCGCGCGCACGCCGCGGGACTCCAGCACGTCCAGGACCTTCGGGGTCCACTCCTCGTCCGGGCCGTCGTCGAAGCTCAGCACCACGGTGCGGTCCGGGATGCGGTAGCTCACCGGGTCGTCGTTGTGCTCACCGCGCGCGTCGATGACCGGGCCGCCCTTGAGCAGCGACTCCGGAACGGTCTCCTTGTCGGCCGAGTCGGCGACCCGGGCGTCGTGGAACACCTCGTTGGTGGCCAGGCCGCGCAGCACGAGCAGCGCGAGCAGACATGCCAGCAGGGAGAGCGGCATGAAGAAGCGCAGGGGTGGCGCGGCCAGTCGGCGCGGCCTGCGCGAAGACTGCCGGCGGCGCTGGTGGCGGGACAATGGTGCTCCTGGAGATGGGTGGTGCTGCGGTTCAGGGGTGCTTCGTGGACCGGGCGGACGGTGTGGCGCCGTGCGGTGCACCGGTGGTGCCGGTCATGGTGGTGGTGCCGGTCGTGCCGGTGGTGCCGGTGGTCTTCGCCGTCGGCTTGCCCGCAGGGGTCGCGGAGCGCGAGGGCGCCTTGGAGGTCGACGTCGACGGCTTCGGCGACGGGGTGGGTGACGGCGCGGGGGTGGGCGTCGTCACGGGTTCGGCCGGCTGGGCCGTCGGCTGAGGGGGTATGCCCATCGCCGGGGCGTCGGCCTGGACGCCGACCATGGTCCCGGCCATGACGACCGCGAGGATCGCGCCGACCACCGAGACGGGCCAGCCGAGACCGCGCAGCAGCCGGCCGCGCCGACCGGACTGGGAGACGAACACCGGTGCGGGGTCGACCTCTTCGAGGTTCGACGCGGGTACGTCGGACTGTGACGGCCGGACTGATCCGCCTTCGACGGGGGTGACGACTGGGCGCACCTTGCCACGCCTTTCAGTGCAGGGTACGTAGACCACCGGAGCCTAAGGCGAACGCTAGTGCAACCCTCAGAGCGAATTGGCCGCGATGGGTGGATTTGGCCCGTTCCGAGAGAGGGCTGTGACCGGATCGCAATGCCCGCCGACGTGTTCGAGCGGGCCCTTCGTACCCCGTTAGGATGTGCCTCCCACCCGATCGGCACGCATGTGCGACCGGTACCCCGAGGAGCCCGCGTGAGTCAGCCCCGCCGCCCCCGCCGTCACCGCGGGTGGAGCCTCCTGGCCCTCCCGGTCCTGCTGGGCACGCTCGCCGCCTGCTCCGGCGGCCCGGTCTCCGGCGCCTCCGGCGGCGGCCCCGCCGGGACGGCGAAGGGCGGCTCCCCGGCCGCCGCCACGCCGACGCCGACCGGCCCTCCGGGGACCCTCTTCGACAGCTTCCGCTACACCGGCCCCACCGATCCCGCGCTCACCGCGCACGGCTGGGAGGTCCGCACCGGCGAGGGCGGCCCCGGGATCAAGGACACCTGGTCCGACGCCGGCGCGAGCTTCCCCGCCGACACCACCGCCCAGGGCGGCCGAACCCTCCAGCTGCGGGCCACCACCGACGGCACCGCGAAGGGCACCAAGCAGGTCGAGATCCAGACCACCGGCACCAAGCTCCTCAACGGCACCTTCGCCGCCAGGATCCACCTCAGCGACAAGCCGGTCAGCGGAAAGAACGGCGACCACGTCGTCCAGTCCTACTTCCCGATCTCCACCTCCGACGACTCGCCGAACTACAGCGAGCTCGACTTCGAGTACATGCCGAACGGCGGCTGGGGCAACCCCGGCCCCCAGCTCGACACCACCAGCTGGTTCAAGGCGGACCCGGCGGACCGCGTCACCAAGCCGCACAAGCAGCGCCTCGAGGGCTGGCACGTCATGATGGTCACCGCCGTCGACGGGAAGGCCACCTACTCGATGGACGGCAAGGAGCTGTTCACCAGCACCGGGAACTACGTGCCGCGCGAGAAGATGAACGTCCACTTCAGCAACTGGTTCGTCGACCTGCTGCCCTCGCTCGGCGGGCAGCGCGCCTGGGACCTGAAGGTCAACTGGTTCTACTACAAGGACGCCGCGGCCGTCTCCTACGCGGACGTCCAGAAGACGGTGGACGGCTTCTACGCCGCCGGCACCGACTTCGTGGACACCCTGCCCAAGTCCTGAGGCCGCCGGGGCAGTCGGAGCAGTCGGAGCCGCCGGGGCATCATCCCTCGAAGGCGGCGGCCACCGCGAGGCTGTCCTCGTAGACGTGGTGACGGACGATCAGACCCGCCTCCACGGTGAGGTGGAGGGCGAAGCGGGCCCGGTACGGGCGGCCGGTGGGACGGGCGGTCTGGCGGATCTCGCCGAGGACCACGGCCTCCGGGCCGTCGACCAGGATCCGCTCGACGGTGGTGGCCGCAGCCTCCGGGACGTGGTGGGCGGCCAACTCCCGGAAGTGGTCGGCCGCTTCGGCCCGGGTGGCCCGGCTCCGGATCCACGGGGTGGCGGGGCGGCCGTGCTCCGCGGCGGGCCAGGAGAGCTTCCAGTCGCCGTGCTCGGCGTAGAGCTCCGCGATCCGCTCGGGGTCACCCGCGCCGATCCGGCGCAGCAGTTCCTCGACCACGACTCGGGTGCCGGTGACGGAAGTTGACGACATGGCGGGCCTCCCCTGCCTCGGTGCCGCGACCGGGGGCGGTGCGGCGTTGCCGTCATCATCGCCAACGGCGGACGCCCGGCGCGATTACCTCCGGGGTAAGGCTCAGTCCAGGTAGGCGCGGAGCTGGGCGGTGAAGGCGTGGGCGCGCAGGCGGGAGAGCGTCTTGGCCTCGATCTGGCGGATCCGCTCGCGGGTGACGCCGAAGAGGTGGCCGATCTCCTCCAGGGTTCGGGGGTGCCCGTCGTCCAGGCCGTAGCGGAGCTGGACGACCTGGCGCTCGCGCTCCCCGAGGGTGTCCAGGACGGCGCCGAGGTGCTGGCGCAGCAGCAGGAAGGCGGCGGTCTCGACGGGCGAGGCGGCGTCGGCGTCCTCGATCAGGTCGCCGAGGGCGACCTCGTCCTCGTCACCCACGGGGGTGTGCAGCGAGACCGGCTCCTGGGCCAGCCGCAGGATCTCCAGCACCCGGGCCTCGGTCAGCTCCAGCGCCTCGCCGACCTCGGCCGCGCTGGGCACGGTGCCGCGCTCCTGGAGCATGGTGCGCTGGACCCGGATCACCCGGTTGATCAGCTCGACCACGTGCACCGGCACCCGGATGGTGCGGGCCTGGTCGGCCAGCGCCCGGCTCATCGCCTGCCGGATCCACCAGGTCGCGTAGGTGGAGAACTTGTAGCCACGCGCGTAGTCGAACTTCTCCACCGCGCGGATCAGCCCGAGGTTGCCCTCCTGGACCAGGTCGAGCAGGGTGAGGCCGCGGCCGACGTAGCGCTTGGCGACGGAGACCACCAGGCGGAGGTTGGCCTCGATCAGGCGGCGCTTGGCCCGGTGGCCGAGCCGGACCAGGACGGCCAGCTCGACCGTCAGCCGTTCGTCCAACCCGCCCTGCTGGAGGGCCTGTTCGGCGAAGAGACCGGCCTCGATCTGCCGGGCCAGCTCGACCTCCTCGACGGCGGTGAGCAGCCGGATCCGGCCGATCTCGCGCAGGTACTGACGCAGCAGGTCGGCGGCCGGGCCGGCCGTCTCGTCCGGCGCCGGGGCCTCGTCCGGCTCGCCCGGCGCGACGCCCTCGACCACCTCGACGGGACCACCGGGCCCGCCGGGACCGCTGGGACCGGTCGCATCCGGCTCGGACTCCGCCGGTTCGACGGCGGTTTGCACGGCGGAGAGCTCCACGGGCATCCTCCCTCGGCGGTGCACGGCCGTGGGGGAGGCCGCGCCACAAGGGTTGGGATACCCAGCTCGGCGCCCGGGGATTCGGGTGACTGTGACTCAGGTCACTCCGGGGCTCGCGCAGTGCCGTCAGAGCCCGGCGGCGCCCCTGCTGCGGAGGTTCTGGGCGTACTGCTGGAGGGCCCACAGCTCGCCCTGGACGGCGTTCAGCTCCTCGGGGGTGCCGCGCCGGTCGAGCCGCTGCAGGTGGCCGCGGACCTCGGCGATCCGGCGGTCCACCGCCTGGAGGCGGAGCTTGACCAGGAACTCCCCCGCGTAGATGGTGTCGGCGGCCCGCCGGGTGCGGATCGGCTCCACCGTCAACTCGGTGACCAGGGAGCGCACTTGGTCGTCCGGACAGGCCTCCCGGACGACTGCGGTGAAGTCCGGCAGGGTCGCGCCGTAGGCCGCACCGCCGGCCGCCCGGATCGCCTGGCGGACGGCGGTGTAGGGCGGGGTGGGGAACTCGTCGTCGCCGTAGTTGTCGAAGGCCGGGCTGACCAGGTCCGGGTGCTGGAGGGCCAGCTTGAGCAGCTCGCGCTCCACGAACTGGGCCGGGTCCCGCGGGTCCAGGCGGTAGGCGGGGCGGACGGGCTGGGCGGGAACGGCGGCCGCGGGGCCGCCGGGGCGGCGGAGCTGGCGGTTCCCGTTCTGCTGGTTCTCCCGCTGCCAGCGCGCGAGTTGGGAGATCCGCCGGACCACGAACTGCTCGTCCAGGATGCCCAGCATGCCGGCCAGCCGGACGGCGTACTCGTGCTGGATCGAGCGGTCCTTGATCTTGACGATGATCGCCGAGGCCTCCTCCAGCGCCGCGGCCCGCCCCTCGGGGGTGTCCACCCGGTGGCGGTCGACGGCGGAGCGCAGCGCGAACTCGAAGAGCGGCACCGGGTTGTCGATCAGCTCGCGGACCGCCTCGTCGCCCTTGGCCAGCCGGAGCTCGCACGGGTCCATGCCGCCCGGGGTGATGGCGATCGAGGTGCGGGCGGCGAACTTCTGGTCGTCCTCGAACGCGCGCAGTGCGGCCTTCTGCCCGGCGGCGTCGCCGTCGAAGGTGAAGACCGTCTCGCCGCGGTAGGTGGAGGTGTCCATCAGCAGCCGACGGATGATCTTGATGTGGTCCTCGGCGAAGGCGGTGCCGCAGGTGGCCACCGCCGAGGTGACGCCGGCCAGGTGACAGGCCATCACGTCGGTGTAGCCCTCGACCACCACCGCCCGGCCGGACTTAGCGATCTCCTTCTTCGCCAGGTCGAGGCCGTAGAGTACGTGGGACTTCTTGTAGATCGGCGTCTCGGGGGTGTTCAGGTACTTCGGCCCGTTGTCGTCCTCGCGCAGCCGCCGGGCACCGAAACCGATCACCTCGCCGCCGCTGTCCCGGATCGGCCAGACCAGCCGGCCCCGGAAGCGGTCGATCAGGCCGCCGCGCTGCCCCTGCGAGGCCAGGCCGCCGAGCAGGATCTCCTTGTCGGAGAAGCCCTTGCCGCGCAGGTAGCGGACCAGGTGCTCCCAGCCCGCCGGGGCGTAGCCGACCCCGAAGTGCTTGGCCGCCTCGGCGTCGAAGCCGCGCTCGGCCAGGAAGCGGCGGCCGATCTCGGCCTCCGCGGACTCCAGCTGCTCCTGGTAGAAGGCCGCGGCCACCTT
The DNA here is from genome assembly GCF_053602875.1 of Kitasatospora sp. NPDC004289. Taxonomy (NCBI): domain Bacteria; kingdom Bacillati; phylum Actinomycetota; class Actinomycetes; order Kitasatosporales; family Streptomycetaceae; genus Kitasatospora; species Kitasatospora sp. NPDC004289. Next base: position 35,760 of record NZ_JBSGEL010000033.1, read on the forward strand.
GTGCGCCTCGACCAGCCGGGTGCGCTCGCCCTGCTGCTGGCGGGGCGAGTAGCCGCCCTCCTCGTACCGCAGGGTGATCCCGGCCTGGGCGGCCATCCGCTCGACGGCCTCGGCGAACGAGAAGTGCTCGATCTTCATCAGGAAGGTGATCGTGTCGCCGCTCTCGCCGCAGCCGAAGCAGTGGAACACGCCCTTGCCGGGATGGACGTAGAAGGAGGCGGACTTCTCGTCGTGGAACGGGCAGACGCCCTTGAGCTGGCTGCCGCCCCCGTTGGTCAGCTGGACGTAGTCGTTGACGACCGCGTCGATGGGCAGCGCGTCGCGCACCCGCTGTACGTCTTCATCCTTGATCCGGCCTGCCACCCCGGAAGTCTACGTCGCCTTCGACTCGACCAAGCGGGAATGCAGGGCGAGGGCGGAGGCATCGGTGAGGGTGGCGATCTGGTCGATCACCGCGCGCAGGGCGGCCCGGTCGTCCTCGGCCTCCTCGTACAGGGCGGCGAAGACCGGGTCCAGCCCGTACGGGGCGGTGCGGGCCAGCACGTCGGCCAGCTCGGCGATCACGATCCGCTGGCGGGCGCGGAGCTGTGCCTGCTCGTCGCGCTGCATCACGTACCGGACGGCGACGGCCTTGAGCACCGCGACCTCGACCCGGACCTCCTGCGGCACCACCAGCTCGGCGGCGTAGCGGGTCAGCCGGCCCGGGCCGTAGCGGGCCCGGGTGGCCTGCTCGGCGGCCAGGCAGAAGCGGCCGATCAGCTGGCTGGTCAGGTCCTTGAGCCCGGCCCGGGCGCGGGCCGAACCGTCGTAGCCGCGCGGCCACCACTCCTCGCCCTGCAGCCTGTCCAGCGCGGCGCCGAACTCCTCGGGCTCCGCCGCGGCGTACCGGTCCGCGATCTTGAACAGCTCGGACCGCTCCTCGGCCGAGCGCAGCGCCGCCGGGTCGACGTGCCCGGCCTGGATGCCGTCCTCCACGTCGTGGGTGGAGTACGCCACGTCGTCGGACCAGTCCATCACGGTGGCCTCGAAGCACTTGCGCAGCTCCGGCGCACCGGTGCGCAGCCAGCGGAAGACCGGAAGGTCGTCGGCGTAGACGCCGAACTTGGTGGAGGCCGGGTCGGTGGGGTGGGCGCCGTGCGGCCAGGGGTACTTGGTGGCGGCGTCCAGCGCGGCGCGGGTGAGGTTGAGGCCGACGCCGTGGCCCGGACGCGGGGCCAGCGCGGCGGCGGGCTCGCCGGGCGGCGCGAAGCGCTTGGGCTCCAGGCGGGTCAGGATGCGGAGCGACTGCGCGTTCCCCTCGAAGCCGCCGCAGCTGCGGGCGGCCTGGTCGAGCGCCTCCTCGCCGGTGTGGCCGAACGGCGGGTGGCCGATGTCGTGGGCCAGGCAGCCCGTCTCCACCAGATCCGGGTCGCAGCCCAGGGCCGCGCCCAACTCCCGCCCCACCTGGGCGCATTCGAGCGAGTGCGTGAGCCTGGTCCGCGGGAAGTCACTGCGCATCGGGGCCACCACCTGGGTGGTGCCGGCCAGGCGGCGCAGGGCTGCCGAGTGCAGCACCCGCGCGCGGTCACGCTGGAACGCCGTCCGGCCCGGCCGCTTGTCCGGCTCGGGCACCCAACGGGCTTCGGCTGCGGGGTCGTACGCGGTGTCGTCCATATGGAAGTACCGTACGCCGGACAGCCGACATTCCATCAGCACCACACACGAACGCGCACCGTACGACGGACGAACGCCACCGGAGCCAGGCGGGCAGGCGCGCTCCCGCTACGCCGCCACCACCGCCGGGCGGACCGCCGACTGGTACCGCGACAGCACCAGCTCGGCCATGCCCGGATGGGCCCCCAGCGGGGCAGCGGTGATCCACGGCGCCGCGGCGGCCGCCAGCCGGGCGAAGTCCCCCGGGGCGGTGAAGTACGAGGCGACCGCGATCCGGCGGTGGCCCTCGGCCCTGAGGCCGGCGACCGCCTCCGTCACGCTGGGACCGCCCGCCGCGACGGTGCCGACCCGGACCGGGACGCCGAGGCGCGCGGCCAGCAGGGCCGCCTGGGCCTCGGTGTCGGTGGCGGCGTCCGGATCGCGGGAACCGGCCGAGGCGAGCACCACCGCGTCGCCCTCCGGACCCCAACCCGCCTCCACCAGACGTTCGGTGAGCAGCTCGGCGAGCAGCCGGTCCGGCCCGAGCGGGGCCGTCACCACCCCGGCCACCTGCGGCGCGGCCGCCACCAGCGCGGGCAGGTCCACCTTGACGTGGTACCCCCGGCTGAGCAGCAGCGGCACCAGGACGGCCGGGCCGCGCAGCTCGTCCAGCACCTCGGGCAGCAGCGGTGCGTTCAGCCCCAAGTGGGCGATCCGGACGTCGAGTTCGGGCCGTCGGACGCGCAGCAGCGCGGCCAGCCGGCCGATCTCGACCGCCGTCTCCGGATCCCGCGAGCCGTGCGCCACCAGCACCAGGGCCGGACGGCGGGCCGCGTGCAGCACCCGGACGGGCGGGAGCACCCGGCGCACCGGGCCGGCGGTGGTGGCGGAGGTCGTCGTCATGCCCCCAGGATGCCCGACCCCTGTTTCACCCCGGGCCCGTCCAGATCAACCCCCCGTTAACCGGAGCTCACAGCGGGACGTGCGCGCCGAACATCGGCTCGTCCTCGTCGACCACCAGGGACTCGCGGTGGTGCTCCACCATCCGGCGGGTCTCCTCGTCGGTCTCGGTCAGCCAAGCCCGTTCGAGTGCTGCCGCGTGGTGCGGCGCTCCGCAGTCGATGGCGTAGAGCAACTCCCAGCCCGCCCGCCGCACCGCCGGCTCGGGGCGCTCCAGCATCGCGTAGTAGACCGGACGCCCCGTCAGCAGCAGGCCCCGGACGCGCTCCAGCATCCCGGTGTTCCCCGCCGCCTCCTCCGAGTCGTCGGGCTCGGCGAAGGCCAGGTCGTAGAGCACGCCGGCGGCCTCGACGGCCGCCTCGGCGGTGGGAGAGGCGCAGAGCGCCGTGAGGAACGGCACCAGGTGCTCGGCCGCCTCGGAGTAGCGGTTGGAGGCGATGTCGTAGCACTCGTGCGCGGCGTCCGCCGCGGCCCCCCAGATGTCGGTGGTGCCCTCCTCTCCCGTCTCCATCACCCGGAGGGCGACCGGGATGTTCCCGGCGTCGCGGCCGGGCCCCGGCACCCGCATGCCCGCCCACGGGAGGTCGTCCAGTCCGTCCAGCAGTGTCGTCATACCGCGAAGGCTAGAGCCTGTCTGACAATTCGCGTCGGATCAGGCCGGGTCGTCCGGTGCGTGCGATCGGCGTGCGGCCGGGACGCCCTCGTAGCGGAGCTACTTGGGCGTTTCGGCCGTGCGGCGAGCGTGCGTGCCGGGCGGGCCGGACCCGGCGGGAATTGTCAGACAGGCTCTAGGACCGGGGTCCGACGGAGAGCACGATCTTGCCGGAGGTGCGCCCGGTCTGGCTGAGCTCGTGGGCCTCGGCGACGCGCTCCAGCGGGAGTTCGGCGCTGACCTCGGGCCGCAGCAGCCCCTGCTCGGCGAGGGCGGCCAGCTCCCGCAGGCCCGCCTGGTCGGCCTCGACGGCCATGAAGCCGGCCCGCAGGCCGAGCGCGGCGGCCTGCTCGGCGAGGTACTGCTCGGCCGGGGAGGCCAGCGAGACCAGGACACCGCCCGGCCGCAGCACCCGGAGCGAGCGCGGGCCGTACTCACCGCCGACCGGGTCGACCACCACGTCCACCGGCTCGACCGCCTCCTCGAAGTCCACGGCCGTGTAGTCCACCACCTCGTCCGCGCCGAGGGCGCGCAGGAAGTCGTGCTTGGCGGACCGGGCGGTGCCGATCACGTACGCGCCGCGGGCCTTGGCGATCTGCACCGCGAGGTGGCCGACACCTCCTGCCGCCGCGTGCACCAGCACCCGCTGACCGGGCCGCACGTCCGCGGTGTCCACCAGGGCCTGCCAGGCCGTCATGCCGACCAGCGGCACGGCCGCCGCCTGGACGTGCGTCAGCGCGTCCGGCTTGCGCACCAGGTGGCGGGCCGGGACGGTGACGTACTCGGCGTAGGTCCCGGCCGGGGCGGGGTGGCGCGGCATGCCGAAGACCTCGTCGCCGACGGCGAGGGTGGTGACTCCGAGGCCGACCGCCTCGACCACGCCGGAGACGTCCCAGCCCAGCGGCACGATCCGGCCGACCAGACCGCCGCTGCTCCGGTGCCAGACGTCGGTCGGGTTGACCGAGGTGGCCAGGACCCGCACCAGCACCTCCGCCACGCCGGGCTCCGGCCGCTCCACCTCCACGACCTCCAGGACCTCGGGGCCGCCGAACTCGCTCTGGCTGATCGCACGCATCGTCATCTCTCCTGCTCGGAAGGGGTTTCCGGCGGGCCGTCCGGCCGCCTGACACCAAGATCCCGCAGCGGGCCGCCCCGAACGAGTGGCAAGATTGCCGATATCTGAAAGGATCTCGCCATGCACCGTGTGGTCACGCTCGCCCTGGACGGCGTCTACCCCTTCGAACTCTCCATCCCCAACCGCATCTTCGGCGTGGCCGCCACCCCCGACGGCACGCCGCTGTACGAGGTGGTGACCTGCTCGCTGGACGGCGGCCCGGTCCGCACCGAGGCCGACTTCACGGTGCAGGTGCCGCACGGGGCCGAGGTGATCGCGACCGCCGACACCCTGGTGATCCCGCCGTTCACCTGCGACTCGGCGGACCAACAGGACTGGCTCCCGGCCGAGTTGGCGCGTGCCCTGGAACTGCTGCGCCCCGGGGCGCGGATCGTCTCGATCTGCACCGCCTCCTACGTGCTGGCCGCCGCCGGGCTGCTGGACGGCCGGCCGGCCACCACCCACTGGACCGACGCCGGCGACTTCCAGCGGGCCTACCCCCTGGTGCGGGTGGACGCGGACGTGCTCTTCGTCGACAACGGCGAGGTCCTCACCGCCGCCGGCTCGGCGGCCGGGATCGACCTCTGCCTGCACCTGATCCGGCGCGACCACGGCTCCGAGGTGGCCAACCGGGTGGCCCGGCTCTGCGTGGTGCCGCCGTGGCGGGAGGGCGGACAGGCCCAGTACATCGAACGGCCGGTGCCCGAACCGGAGGAGGCGAGCACGGCGGCCACCCGGGCCTGGGCCCTGGCCAACCTCCACCAGCCGCTCCCACTGGCCGAGTTGGCGGCGCACGCCCGGATGAGCGTGCGCACCTTCTGCCGCCGCTTCAAGGACGAGACCGGCCTGCCGCCGGGCCAGTGGCTGATCCACCGGCGGGTGGACCACGCCCGCCGGCTGCTGGAGACCACCGACCTCCCGGTGGACGAGGTCGCCCACCGCTCCGGCTTCGGCACCGCCGTCTCGCTGCGCCAGCACCTCTCCGGCACCATCGGCGTCGCCCCGCTCGCCTACCGCCAGTCCTTCCGCACCCCGGCCTGACCCGAGCCGCCCGCCCCGGGCCGCCCCGCCTACCGCTCGCCCTCCTCCAGGGAGTCCAGCGCGCGCCCGAGCCGCTCCAGCACCTCCGCCACGGCCGCGAACTCCGCCTCTCCGCCCAGCCGTTCGGCCAGTGCCGCGGCGGTCACGGCGTGCCCCGGGGTGATCCGGGCGACGGCCGCGTAGCCCTCCTCGGTGGGCGCGAGCAGCTTGGCCCGGCGGTGCGCCGGGTTGGGCCGGTACTCGGCCAGCCCCTTCTCCACCAGCAGGTCGGCGATCCGCTGGACGCTCTGCCGGGTGATGCCCATCGCGCGGGCGATGCCGGCCACCGGCAGCGGCTCGGACAGCACCGCGCCGAGCACCTGCCACCAGGCCGCCGTCAGCCCGGCCGGAGCGGCCAACTCCTCGGCCACGCCGAGGAACTGGCCGTTGAGCCGGAAGACCGCCAGCGCCGAGCGGCTCAACGAGGAGGCTGCCGTCGGGAGTTGGCTCACCGCTGGGCCGCCGCTTCCAGCACCGGGTAGGCGCTCGCGTCGGAGTGGCGGAACAGCCGGTACCAGGCGTCCAGCACCGCCGGCTCCATCACGTCCAGGCGGCCCAGCACCTCCCGGGCGAAGGCCACCGGCTCGGTCGGCCCGGCGGTGACCAGCAGCCCGTCCGCGGAGGTGACGGCCTCCGCCTCCCGGTAGTCCGCGGCCCCCTGGTAGCCGGGCTGGAAGCCCAGGTACCCCGCCGCCGCCGAGGTGTGCGCCCGCCCGTCCAGCAGTCCCTCGCGGGCCAGCCCTGCCGTCGCCCCGCAGATCGCCGCCACCGGCACCCCGGCCGCCACGAACTCCGCCGCCTTCTTCGCGAACGGCGCCAACTCCTCGCCCGCGTCCCAGAGCCCGGCTCCCGGCAGGATCAGCATCGCGCTCTCCTCCGGCGCCAGCGCGTCCAGCGGAAGGTCGGGCAGCACCCGCAGCCCGCCCATGGTGGTGACCGCGCCCGAGGCGCCCCCGAGCCCGACGGTGCGGATCTCGAAGGCCGGGCCGGACGCCCGGTGGGCCATCCCGTTGCGCAGGTGGGCGACGGCGTGGCCGTACTCCCAGTCGGCGAGCGTGTCGTAGACGGCAAGGTGAACGGTGCGCTGCTGCATGGCTCCTCCTCGAATCCCTCTGTCGACAGCATCCTGTCATATTGACAGCATGCTGTCCATCGCGGTCTCACATCGGCGGCCCGCCCCCGCTGAGGCCGAAGTTCCGGCCGCGAAACAGCCCTGCTCCCACCGGTTAACACCCGCGAATCAAGCTCGGACCGAGAGCTCGCAGGGCACGAACCACGGAGGGACCCACCGATGACCACCACCAAGCCGACCGTCGTCCTGGTCGGATACGGCATGGTCGGCCACCGCTTCCTGGAAGCCCTGGCCGACACCGGCGCCGCCGACCGCTTCCGGGTGGTCGTGCTCGCCGAGGAGCCCCGCCCCGCCTACGACCGGGTCGCCCTGACCTCGTACTTCGCCGGGAAGACCCCGGAGGACCTGCTGCTCGGCGAGCCCGGCTTCGTCGACGCCCACGGCTTCGAGGTCCACCTGGACTCCCCCGTCACCGCGGTCGACCGCGCCGGACGGACCGTCACCACCGCCGCCGGGCACACCGTCGCCTACGACACCCTGGTGCTGGCCACCGGCTCCTACCCCTTCGTCCCGCCGGTCGAGGGCAAGGACGCCGACGGCTGCTTCGTCTACCGCACCATCGAGGACCTGCACGCCATCGAGGCCTACGCGGCCGGCTCCAGGGTCGGCGCGGTGGTCGGCGGCGGGCTGCTCGGCCTGGAGGCGGCCGGGGCGCTCAAGGGCCTGGGCCTGGAGACCCACGTGGTCGAGTTCGCCCCGCGCCTGATGCCCGTCCAGGTGGACGAGGGCGGCGGCGAGGCGCTGCGCCGCACCATCGAGGAGATGGGCGTGGTGGTGCACACCGGCGTCGGCACCAGCGCCATCCTGGCCACCGACGGCGCCGCCAGCGGCATGACCTTCACCGACGGCTCGTCCATCGCCACCGACCTGGTGGTCTTCTCGGCCGGCATCCGCCCCCGCGACCAGCTGGCGCGGGACTGCGGCCTCGACGTCGGCGAGCGCGGCGGCATCGCGGTGGACGCCCTCTGCCGCACCTCCGACGAGCACGTCTACGCGATCGGCGAGTGCGCCCTCGCGGTGGACGGCCGGGTCTACGGCCTGGTCGCCCCCGGCTACGAGATGGCCGCCAGCGTGGCGCACCAGCTGGCCGGGCAGGCCGCCAAGGAGTTCACCGGCGCCGACCTCTCCACCAAGCTCAAGCTGCTCGGGGTGGACGTGGCCAGCTTCGGCGACGCCTTCGGCACCACCCCCGGCGCACTGGACGTGGTCTACTCCGACTCCCGCTCCGGCATCTACAAGAAGCTGGTGGTCACCCCCGAGGGCGCCCTGCTCGGCGGCATCCTGGTCGGCGACGCCGAGGCGTACTCCTCGCTCCGCCCGCTGGCCGGCACCGGCAACCCGCTGCCCGTCCCGGCCGAGTCGCTGGTCCTCCCGGCCGGCCTCGGCGCCCCGGTCTCGCTCGGCAGTTCGGCACTGCCGGACGACGCGGTGGTCTGCAGCTGCCACAACGTCACCAAGGGCACCGTCCGGGGCGCGGTGACGGACCACCGGTGCACCACCGTCCCCGAGGTGAAGAAGTGCACCAAGGCGGGCACCGGCTGCGGGTCCTGCATCAAGCTGCTCGGCACCATCGTCAACGAGGAGCTGGAGGCCTCGGGCGTGGTGGTCGACAAGGGCCTGTGCCCCTGCTTCGCCCACACCCGCGCCGAGCTGTACGAGATCGTCCGGGTCAAGCGCATCCCGACCCACCGTCAGCTGCTCGCCGAGCACGGCCGCCTGACGGACGCCGAGGGCTGTGAGGTCTGCAAGCCCACGGTGGCCTCGATCATCGCCACCCTGGCCCCCGAGCTGGCCGCCTCCGGCTACGTGCTGGACGGCGAGCAGGCGGCCCTCCAGGACACCAACGACCACTTCCTGGCCAACCTCCAGAAGAACGGCTCCTACTCGATCGTCCCGCGCATCCCCGGCGGCGAGATCACCCCCGAGAAGCTGATCGTGATCGGCGAGGTGGCCCGGGACTTCGGGCTGTACACCAAGATCACCGGAGGCCAGCGGATCGACATGTTCGGCGCCCGGGTGGACCAGCTGCCGGAGATCTGGCACCGGCTGGTGGCGGCCGGCTTCGAGTCCGGCCACGCGTACGGGAAGTCCCTGCGCACCGTGAAGTCCTGCGTGGGCTCCACCTGGTGCCGCTACGGCGTGCAGGACTCGGTGGGCATGGCGATCCAGCTGGAGCTGCGCTACCGGGGGCTCCGCTCCCCGCACAAGTTCAAGTCCGGCGTCTCCGGCTGCGCCCGCGAGTGCGCCGAGGCCCAGGCCAAGGACTTCGGCGTGATCGCCACCGCCAACGGCTGGAACCTCTACGTCGGCGGCAACGGCGGCGCGATCCCCCGGCACGCCGACCTGCTGGCCCAGGACCTCGACGACGAGACCCTGATCCGCTACGTCGACCGCTTCCTGATGTTCTACATCCGCACCGCCGACCGGCTGGAGCGCACCTCCACCTGGCTGGACCGGATCGAGGGCGGCCTCGACCACGTCCGCGACGTGGTGGTGCACGACTCGCTCGGCATCGCGGCCGACCTGGAGTCGCTGATGGCCCATCACGTCGCCGACTACCAGGACGAGTGGGCCGCCACCCTGGCCGACCCGGAGCGGCTCTCCCGCTTCGTCTCCTTCGTCAACGCCCCCGGCGTGCCCGACCCGAGCGTCCGGTTCACCGCCGAGCGCGACCAGGTCAAGCCCGACCTGGAGATCCTCGCCACCCCGGAGCAGCTGCTCGCCAAGCTCTCCGCCGACCTGCTGGAGGTCCGATGACCACCGCCCTCGCCACCGCGACCGCCACCGACCTCGCCAGGGTCGAACTGCGCACCGTCGACGGCTGGGTCCCGGTCTGCGACCGCGACCGCCTCGTCCCCGGCCGCGGCGTCGCCGTCCTGCTCCCCGACGGCAGCCAGGCCGCCGTCTTCACGGACCGTCAGGGCCGGGTCTACGCCATCGCCAACCGCGACCCGTTCACCGGCGCCTACGTCCTCTCCCGGGGCCTGCTGGGCTCCACCCCGGACGGCCGGGTGTACGTCGCCTCGCCGCTCCTCAAGCAGCGCTTCGACCTCGCCACCGGCGAGTGCCTGGACGACGAGGCCGTCACCGTCACCGTCCACCCCGCCCGGGTCGTCTGACCCGCCCTCAGGACCCCGGTGGCCGCAGTCAAAAGCCCTGATCTGCGGCCACCGGCTCCCGCCCGTCCGGACCCGCGCCCCGTCCGAGCCCGCGCCTCCTTCGAGCCCGTGCCCCGTCCGAGCCCGTGCCCCGTCCGACGGAGCGCGGGCTCAGCGCACGGCGGCCAGCACGGCGTCGGCCATGCCCCGCTCGCCCGCCGCGTTCGGGTGCAGCGGGGAGAGCCCGCCGGCCGCGTCCAGCGGCTCGACCCAGCGGGCCGCCGGCCCCGCGCACATGTCGCGGCCCGGCACCGAGGTGGGGACGTAGGCGGCCCCGGCGGCCTCGGTGCGGCGGCGCAGCTCGGCCGCCAGCTCCCGCTGCTTCTCCGTGAGGTACGCCACGTCGGCGGCCGCCACGCCCGGGAGGGCCTGCGCACAGCCGGCCGGATCGGCCGGGAACAGCTCGGGGTAGCCGACCACAAGCACCCGGGCCTGCGGCGCCCGCCGCTTCAGCTCGGCCAGCGCCGCGCCGACCTTCTCCCCGGCCGCCGCGATCCGCCCGGACACCTCGTCCGCACCGCCCTCGGCGGCGAACTCGGCCCGGCAGCCCCGGCCGCCGAGGGCGGCCATGCCGCAGCGGGTGAGCACCTCCATGAAGCCGGCGTCGTTGGCCCCGATCCCCAGGGTGACCAGCCGGGTGGCGGGCGAGAGCGCGTCGAACTGCGCCGGATTGACCCCGCCCCTCACCTTCTGGGGTGCCGTCAGGTCCGGCGTCCGGGCCGAGCTGCAGCTGACGTCGGCGAAGTCGGCCGCCTTGAGCTCCCGCGCCACCAGCGCCGGGTAGTTCACCCCGGAGCGGAAGCACCCGGCCGGGTCACCGCCCTGCGGCGGCACGCCCAGGCCCGAGGTGTACGAGTCCCCCATCGCCACGTACCGCCCCACCGGGGCCGCCGCCGGGGGCGGGGCCGTGCTCCCCTCCGCGGAGGGGGCGCCGCCACCCGCGGCCGTGCAGCCGGCCAGCAGCACCGGCGCGATCAGCAGCCCCGACCACCTGCCCCGCAAGCCCTACTCCCCGCCGCGCTCGTGCTCGGCGAGGAACTCCTCGAACCGGCGGCCGAGTTCGTCCGCCGACGGCAGGTCGGCCGGCTCGGCGAGCAGGCTGTCCCGGCCCTCCGCCCCGGCCACCGCGTCGTACTGGCTCTCCATCCCCCGGATGGCCGCGGCGAGTTCGCCGTCCCCCTGGGCGAGCTGCTCCTCGATGTCGGCGTAGACCTCGCCCACCCTGTCCCGCAGCTCGGTGCCGGGCAGCACCAGGCCGGTGGCGGACTGCACCGCCTCCAGGATCAGCACGGCCGCCGCCGGGTAGGGCGAGCGGGCCACGTAGTGCGGCACGTGCACGGCGAAGCCGAGCACCTCCTGCCCGGACTCGGCCAGGCGGTACTCCACCAGTGCCTGGGCGCTGCCCGGGACCTGGGCCTGGTCGAACCACTTGGGGTACCCGGCGGCCAGGTCCAGCCTGTTCCCGTGCGGAGTGAGGCCGACCGGGCGGGTGTGTGGCACGCCCATCGGGATGCCGTGGAAGTCGACCGCCAGACGCACCTCGAAGCGGGCCGCCAACTCCCGGACGGCGGCCGCGAAGAGCTCCCACTCGGTGTCCGGCTCCGGGCCGGTGAGCAGCAGGAAGGGGGTGCCGACCGAGTCGTGGACCAGCTGGAGCAGCAGCTCCGGCGGGTCGTAGTCGGTCCACTTCTCGCGGTCGAAGGTCATCGCGGGGCGGCGCGCCCGGTAGTCGACCAGGCGGTCGTGGTCGAAGCGGGCGACCACCTGCGGGGAGCCCTGCTCCAGCAGGTGGGTGACCACCTGGCCGCCGGCCTCGCCGGCGTCCATGAAGCCCTCGAAGTGGTAGAGCAGCACCAGCCCGACGCCGTCCGGGCCGGCGGCGGCACCGGCGGCGGCCAGCGCGTCCACGCCCTGCTGCTCCAGCGTGTACAGCTCCTTGGGATCCCGCACCGCGCACCCAACCCCGATCGTGTCGTCTGCCTACGTCTACTCGCTCAGTCCAGCACACCCGGCGGCCCCGGCATTCCCACTCTGCCGACCCCCCGGCCGCCGTGCGGGGCGAACGCGCCAGAATCATCGCATCCGGGTACGAAAGCGCAGGTGGGGGGCGTGCCGGAGCGCTCGCCGGATGGAGTACGGCGGGCGACCTGACAGCACGCGCCACGGATGACGCGCCGTGAAGTGACGCATTGGCTCCGGGCGGGTATCGTCCTCTCGCTGCCTCGCATCGCCGCGTCGTCGCCACGGTCGTCTGTCACGCCGTCGGTCCGGCCCGGATACGCTGCGGGCAGACACCCCCACTGCACCTTGCCTTCACTTGGCCGCCTGTTTCTCTTCGCGCACTCTCAACCCTCTCGGCCACCTCGCGGACGCACACTGTCCCCTCGCTCATCCCCGCCGGACCGGTCCGTTGATCCGAGTCCGTTCCGGCACCGCGCTGCCCGGATGCGGGCCGTCGCCACCCCTGCACGCACCACCGCCGGCGTTCCCGGCTACGCAGATGTGGCCGACGGGCCCGGAGTTCCGGGGCGAAACGTCCCGCCCGAGTGCCGTACCACGGCGTTCGGGCCCCTCCGACAGCCGAAGGACCGAAGGTTCCGTGCCCGTACCCGTCACCCTCATCGGCCGCACCGTGCGGCTGGAGCCCCTCGCCATGCACCACGCCGAGGCACTCGCCGAAGCCGGCGCTGAGGACCGTACGACCTACGCCTTCACTCCTGTCCCGCACGGCCTCGAAGCCGCCCGGGAGTACATCGCGCGCGCCCTGGCCGACCAGGCGGCCGGCCGCTCGGTGCCGTTCGCCACGGTCGCGGTGGCGGACAACCGGGTGGTGGGCTCGACCCGGTTCCAGGAGCTCGACTACTGGCAGGGTCCGGTGATCTGGCCGCCCACCCCGGGCGTGCCGGTCGGCGATCCGCTGCACGCCGTGCCGGACGCCGCCGAGATCGGCGCCACCTGGCTCTCCGCCAAGGCCCAGGGCACCGGGATCAACACCGAGGCCAAGCTGCTGATGCTCCGTCACGCCTTCGAGCACTGGGGCGTCCAGCGGATCTCGCTGCGGGCCGACGCCCGGAACCTGCGCTCGCGCGCGGCGATCGAACGCCTCGGCGCCACCTGCGAGGGCGTGCGGCGCGCGCACTCGCGCGGGCTGGACGGCGTGGTCCGCTCGACCGCCTTCTACTCGATCCTGGACGAGGAGTGGCCCGCCGTGCGGGACATCATCGAACTGCGGATCGCCGCCGCCACCTCCCCGAGCGCGCCGGACCGGACGCTCCCGCAGGAGTGCCTCGGCGCCGGCACGACGCTGCTCTCGGCCTGACGACCCGTCGGCCCGGCCCGCGCGGGGATCAGCCCTTCGCGAGCCGGGCGCGGACGCGTTCGCGGGTCTCGGCGGGGAGCTCCTCGACGTCCACCAGCCGGGGCAGCAGGGCAGGTTCGGTGGTCAGCGCGCGGAAGGTCTCGGCCACGGTCAGGTCGTGCGCCGGGCGGTGCTCCACCGTGACGGCGTCCCCGGCCCGGATCTCGCCGGGCTCCAGCACCCGCAGGTAGGCCCCGGGCAGCGCGCGCTGGGTGAAGCGCTTCACCCAGCGCTGCTCCTCCAGCCAGTCGGCGAAGGTGGAGCACGGCACCCGGGGCACCGTCACCTCCAGCAGCAGGTGCTCGCCGACACGCCAGCGCTCGCCGATCAGGGCGCCGTCGACGTCCAGTCCACTGGTCGTCAGGTTCTCGCCGAAGGAGCCGTCGGAGAGCTCCCGCCCGAGCTCGGCGGCCCAGGCGTCCAGCGTCTCCCCGGCGTAGGCGTAGACGGCCTGCACGGCGCCGCCGTGGTGGGCGGTGTCGAAGATCACGTCCCCGGCCAGGCCGGAGCCGTCCGTGCCGGGGTCGGTGACCAGCACGGGGAGGTCGGTGGGGCGCTTGTCGATTCCGGTGCGGCCCGCCTCCGGCTTGGCCGGATTGGGGCGCGGGTGGGCGAGGTTGACGGAGCGTAGATGAGCCATGTGGCGCAGCGTACGACTCCCCCGCGCGCACCCGCACCCAGGTTTCAGAGCGCCCGGAGCAGCCCCGCCAGCTCCCCCGCCGGATCGGCCGGGACCGCCCGGCCCGGGTCCGTCTCCACCACCGCCGCCACCGGCCGGAAACGGCCGCGTACCGCCCGGACCAGGACGGCGAAGACCTCGTCCCCGTCCCGCCCCAGGTGCAGCACGCCCTCGCGGGTGTAGCGGTACCACGCACCCGGCTCCCGGTCGCGGGTCCTGACGCGCTGCCAGTCCTCGGACGTCCACTCCACCTCGGGGAACGCGACCGGCTCCGGCCGCAGGACCGCCCGCCCGCGCGGGCCCGCCACTCCGCCCGGCTCGGGGAAGGCCCAGTCCGGCAGCGGTTCGGCGGCGGCCAGCCAGGCGTCCGGGATGCCCGCCGCCCCGGTGTGCGCGGCCACCACGCCGCCGACGATCGCGGCGGTGGTGTCGACGTCGCCGCCGGCCGAGACGGTCTCCCAGAGGGCTGACGGGTAGTCACCCAGGTTGCGGGCGGCGGCCCAGAGGGCGAACGGGACGGTGTCCGCCGCGCTCACCAGCCTGCCGTTGCCGAGCAGCTGAGCCGCCGTCCGGTGACCGGCCTCCCCGAGCAGCGTCACGGCCTCGGCGATCCCGCGCCGCACCGCCCCGTCCGGGGTGAGCGCCAGCACCGCGCCCAGGAAACCCTCCGGCGTGGTCGGCTCGGTCCTCGCCCGGACGGCGTACGCGGCCGCCACCGCGACGGCCACCGCCCCGGCCACCGCCTGCGGGTGGGTGTGGGTGATCACGGCGGTCGTGGTGGCGGGCCCGACGGCCCGGGCCGGGTCGTCCGCGAACGCGGCGCCCAGCGGGGCGACCCGCATCGCGGCGCCGTTGCCGTAGGAGCCCTGCCCGTCGAAGAGCGCGGCGGCCAGCGCGCGGGCGTCGCCGCCCTCGCGGACCAGGCGGAGCAGGCGGTTGGCGGCGGGGCCGTAGCCGCGGTCGAAGTCGTGGTGGTTCGCGAAGGCGTGGGTGAGGTCGAAGACGTCGACCTCACCCCGCTCGGTCAGCGCCGCGTGCACCGAGCAGGCCATCTCGGTGTCGTCCGTCCACGGCCAGGGGCCGGGCGGGAGTTGACGGGCGGTCAGGTGCTCGCGGTTGTCGGGGAGGAAGAACTGGGCGCCGAAGGAGTCGCCCGTGCTGAGGCCCAGCAGGGCGTCGTAGGAGGGGGTCATTGCCCCCGATGCTGCCAGCCGGGGCGCACGTTGGCCAGGGCCGACGTCCCGTCAGCGGCCCGTCAGCGGTCCAGGAAGGCCCGCACGGCGTCCACGAAGGGGGCCGGCTCGCCGATCCACGGGAAGTGGCCGACGCCGGACAGCACCACCTGCTCGCCCTTCGGGAAGACGGCGGCGATCTCGGCCGCCCGGGCCGGCGTCGGCCCGCCGTCGAACTCGCCCGCCACCACCAGCACCGGCACCTCCAGCCGCGCCAGGGCGGCCCGGGTGGCGGCCGGCTCGAAGGCCTCCTCCTGGTAGTAGTACTGCGCCGCCTCCGGGTGGACCTGGTCGGCCCGCTCCACGACGTGCTGCTGCTCGGCCGCACCCCACCGGCCGTAGATCAGCGGGGCGAAGCCGTCGAAGTCGAAGACCCCGCGCTTGGTGGCCTCCAGCGCGGCGGCCGCCTTCGGGTACCAGGGCTCGTCCGCCAGCTGCGCGGCCGCCTTGGTGCGGTCCTCCACCGTGAACGGCACGTCGATCGCGGCGGCGGCCGGGGTGACCAGCACCAGCCGGGCGATCCGCTCCGGGTGCGCGGCGGCGTAGAGCACGGCCAGATCGGAGCCGGCCGAGTGCGCCAGCAGGTCGACCCGCTCCAGCCCGAGCGCGGCCCGGAAGGCCTCGACGTCCTCGACCTGGCGGTCGACCCGGTAGGTCTCCGGGTCGGCCGGAACGGCGGAGTCGCCGGTGCCGCGCAGGTCCAGCCGGTACAGGGTGCGGTGCCCGGCGAGGCCGCCGAGGTCACCGAGGCAGGCGGAGTCGCGCATCGGACCGCCGGGCAGGCAGAGCAGCGGGGCGCCGGTGCCGTCCTGGTGGTACGCCAGGAGGGTGCCGTCGGGAGCGGAGAAGGTAGGCATGGGCCGATCCTCCCCGCACCCGCCGCCGCAGGCAACGTGGTTGATCAGGTGTCAGGGAACGCGGGCGCTACCCCGTGGCGCCGGCCGCCTCCGTGGCGGCGGCGGCGAGCTGCTGCAAGGCCGTCAGATGGGCGGCCAGCGCGGCCCGTCCGTCCTTGGTGGCGGCCAGCCAGGTGCGCGGGCGCTTGCCGACGTACCCCTTCTTGACCCGCACGTAGCCGGCCTCCTCCAGTGCGGAGGCGGTCTTGCTGAGCACCGAGTCGGAGACCTGCGCGTAGTCCCGGACGGCGCCGAACTCGGCCTCCTGGCAGCCGCTCAGGAAGGCCAGCACGGTCAGCCTGGTCGGGTTGTTCAGCTGGGGGTCGAGCCCGCTCACCGGACGTCCTCCTGCGCCGCGGCGCGCATCTGCCGGGTCACCCGGCGCATGGTCCGCCAGAACACCGCACCGGCCGCCCCGCCCGCGACCGCGCCGACCAACAGCATCGGCAGCCCGGCCCACCAGCCGAGCCCACCGAGCCCGAGCTCGACCGCGGCGATCGTCAGCGCGGTGAGCACGGCCACCTTCGCGGCGGCCGGCGAGGGCCGGTTGACCACTCCCTGGAGGCGGGTGACGGCCCCGGCCATCCCGCCGACGGCCGGGCCGACCATGGCGCAACCGACGATCATCAGCCACTCCAGGTCGAACTGCATCGCGGCGCCGACCACCAGCCCCTGCACCAGGAAGACCGCCCCGATCGCCGGCCCGTACCAGTCGGGCGGCGGCACCGGGCGGGAGGCGGCGGCGGTGGCGCGGCCGGCGAGTTCGAGCGCTTCGGCGGGCGTCAGCGAGCTGTCCATGGTGTTCCCCCTACGGATCGGCAACTGCTTCCATGGTGGCATCTACTTTCCTGATTGGAAAGTACTTTCGCTCAGCAGCGGGAGTCGATCTCGGAGAAGGTGTCGTAGTGGTCCGGCGTCCAGTACTGCTGCCCCGCCGAACCGGTGACGATCCGTCGGGCCCCACGGGTCGGCGCACCCGGGGTGACCACGGTGTACTCGTGGTAGTAGTCGCCCTTCTCCCTGGGCAGCCGCCCCTCCCGGTTCTCGAACACGATGCCGTCGCTCCGGTACGGGTACGGCCCGCCCCTGGCGATCAGCCCGAGGGTGTCGCGGGCCTGCTGCGGCAGCGCGGAGCGGCAGACGTCCGGGTACGCGGCGCTGGTCGGCACCCAACCGGTCGGACTCGCGGCGGCCGGGGCGCTCGCGGTCGGCGGAGGACTCGGGCGGGGGGCGGGGCTGCTCGGGCGCGCGGACCCGCTCGCGGCGGACGGACTGCTCGCGGCCTCCGGCTTGCCGCTGCCGCACCCGGTGAGGGCGAGCAGCAGGGCGACGGCCAGCAGGTGGTGACGGTGCTTCATGGCCCCAGCTTGCCGGGGCACCCCACCCGGCACGCCGCAAAACGCCGCTGGGCCCGGTACGGACGCCATTGTCCGTACCGGGCCCAGCTGTTACACACGGCGGCTCTCCTGCGCCGAGCTCCGCCGTGCGCCCCTCCATAACTTGGTCGGAGTGGAGGGGTTGCGGTCAGCGATGGGACCGCGCTGCTTCGTGTCAGCGCGAATCGCTGCCCGCCGTCTCGAGGGCGGCGCGGCCTGCCTCCAGGCGCGCCACCGGGATCCGGAAGGGGCTGCAGGACACGTAGTCCAGGCCCACCTCGTGGAAGAAGTGCACCGACTCCGGGTCACCGCCGTGCTCGCCGCAGACGCCGAGCTTGAGGTCGGGGCGGGTGGCCCGGCCGGCCTCGACGGCGCTCTTGACCAGCGAGCCGACGCCGTCGCGGTCGATGGTCTCGAACGGGCTGACGCCGAAGATGCCCTTCTCCAGGTACGCGGTGAAGAACGAGGCCTCCACGTCGTCCCGGGAGAAGCCCCAGACGGTCTGGGTCAGGTCGTTGGTGCCGAAGGAGAAGAACTCCGCGGCCTCGGCGATCTGACCGGCCGTCAGAGCGGCACGGGGCAGCTCGATCATGGTGCCCAGCTTGATGTCCAGCGACACACCGGTGGAGGAGGAGACCTCGGCCAGCACCCGCTCGCACTCGTCGCGGACCAGCTCCAGCTCCTGGACGGTGCCCACCAGCGGGATCATCACCTCGGGGCGCGGGTCCCCGCCGGCCAGCTTGCGCTCGGCGGCGGCCTCGGCGATCGCCCGGACCTGCATGCCGAACAGGCCGGGGATGACCAGGCCGAGGCGGACGCCGCGCAGACCCAGCATCGGGTTCTGCTCGTGCAGCTTGTGCACGGCCTGGAGCAGGCGCAGGTCGTTCTCGTTCGGGTCCTTGCGGGCCTCGGCGAGGGCGACGCGCACCGAGAGCTCGGTGATGTTCGGAAGGAACTCGTGCAGCGGCGGGTCCAGCAGACGGACCGTCACCGGGAGCCCGTCCATCGACTGGAAGAGCTCCAGGAAGTCGCCCTTCTGCAGCGGCAGCAGGGTGGAGAGCGCCTGCTCCCGGTCCTTGTCGTTGTCCGCCAGGATCAGGTGCTCGACCTCCTTGCGGCGCTCCTCGCCGAGGAACATGTGCTCGGTGCGGCACAGACCGATGCCCTGGGCGCCGTAGCGGCGGGCGCGGTTCGCGTCCTCGGCGTTGTCGGCGTTGGCGCGCACGGCCAGCCGGCGGCGGACGTCGGCGTGCGACATCAGGCGGTGCACGGCCTGGACCAGGCCGCCCTGGACGTCGGCACCGGCGTGCAGGGTGCCCTCGAAGTACTCCACCACCGGGGAGGGGAGCACCGGGACCTCGCCGAGGTAGACCCGGCCGTTGGCGCCGTCGATCGAGACCAGGTCGCCCTCCTCGATCACCAGGCCGTCGGAGGTGACCATCCGGCGGCTCTTGGTGTCGACCTCGAGCTCCTCGGCGCCGCAGACGCAGGTCTTGCCCATGCCGCGGGCCACCACGGCCGCGTGCGAGGTCTTGCCGCCGCGCGAGGTGAGGATGCCCTCGGCCGCGATCATGCCCTCGAGGTCGTCCGGGTTGGTCTCCCGGCGGACCAGGATGACCTTCTCGCCGGAGCGGGACCACTTGACGGCGGTGTAGGAGTCGAAGACCACCTTGCCGACCGCGGCGCCGGGCGAGGCGGCGATGCCCCAGGCGACCTGCTTGGACTCGGCGTTGGGGGCGAAGCGCGGGAACATCAGCTGGGAGAGCTGGGCACCGTTCACCCGGTGCAGCGCCTCGTCCAGGTCGATCAGGCCCTGGTCGACCAGCTGGACGGCGATCCGGAAGGCGGCGGCGGCGGTGCGCTTGCCGACCCGGGTCTGGAGCATCCAGAGCTTGCCGCGCTCGATGGTGAACTCGATGTCGCAGAGGTCGCGGTAGTGGTTCTCGAGCTTCTGCATGATCGCCATGAGCTCGTCGTACGACTTCTTGTCGAGCCCCTCCAGGTCGGAGAGCGGGAGGGTGTTGCGGATGCCCGCCACCACGTCCTCGCCCTGCGCGTTGGAGAGGTAGTCGCCGTAGACGCCGACCGCACCGGTGGAGGGGTCGCGGGTGAAGGCGACGCCGGTGCCGGAGTCCTCGCCGAGGTTGCCGAAGACCATCGAGCAGACGTTGACCGCGGTGCCCAGGTCGTTCGGGATGCGCTCCTGCCGGCGGTACAGGCGGGCGCGGTCGCCGTTCCAGGAGTGGAAGACGGCGTGGATCGCCAGGTCCATCTGCTCGCGCGGGTCCTGCGGGAAGGCGCGGCCGGTCTCCCGGAGCACGATGCCCTTGAAGGTCTCGACCAGGGCCTTGAGGTCCTCGGCGGTGAGGTCCAGGTCGTTCTGGGTGCCCTTGGCCTCCTTGACCTCGTCCAGGGCCTCCTCGAACAGCTCGCCCTCGACGCCCAGCACGGTCTTGCCGAACATCTGGACCAGGCGGCGGTAGGAGTCCCAGGCGAAGCGCTCGTTGCCGGACTGCGCGGCCAGGCCGAGTACGGAGACGTCGGAGAGGCCGATGTTCAGGACCGTGTCCATCATGCCGGGCATGGAGAACTTGGCGCCGGAGCGGACCGAGACCAGGAGGGGGTGGTCGGCGGCGCCCAGCTTCTTGCCCATCTCGGCCTCGAGGGCCTCCAGGTGGGCGCTGATCTCCTCGTGCAGCGAGGTGGGCTCGCTGCCGGTCTCCAGGAAGACCTTGCAGGCCTCGGTGGTGATGGTGAAGCCGGGAGGTACGGGGAGGCCCAGGTTGGTCATCTCGGCGAGGTTTGCACCCTTGCCCCCGAGAAGGTCCTTGAGGTCCCGGTTTCCTTCGGTGAAGGAGTAAACGAACTTCTGCTGCGACGGCACGGGTCGGTCTCCTCGCACACGGTTGCCCTGACGCCGGAGAACATACCCATTTCGAAGGCGGTTTCGCGCCGTCGATAGGCCCTCTGATCCTGCCGAAGCCTGACGACCCGACAGATCGAATGCCCGGTCGGGCGTTCACCTCTGTTGCTGAAATCGTCCGGCTGACGCTAGCTTGCGTTCAAGTATTGAAGGCAACGAAACGCGAAGATCACCTGAACCGGACGGAGCGTAGCGGCGGATCGCCCACGATGTTGCCCCGGTTTGATTTCCTGTGGCCAGTCGGGCGGTTCCGGCGCCCGGGCCCTTCGGGAAGCGATCCACCCCCTCGGAGCCGGTCCGGCGGCCTGACTGACCGTCAGTGGCCACCGTATGTGGCCAGCGTCACGAGCGCATCTCAGCCAACGGGCGTACTCCGATCGGATACTCCGTCACCTTGCGTCCACCACTCCGTGCGCACCGTCACGGAAATCGGCCGCAAAGGAGCCCTCTTGGCCAGGATGTCCAAGAGGGCTCGGCCGGGTCGGCCTGTGCACCAGGGTGGCCAATTTGGCCACCCTGTAGTGCTCATCCGCCCGAGGTGTCCGATTCGGCGTCCGCAGACGGCAGGGCGCAGTCGTACGGATCGTCCAACCAGCCCTCGGGCAGCACCACGCGGTTGTTGCCGCTGGTCCGTCCGCGCGGCCCGTCCGCGCTCTCCGGCCAGAGCTGGCTCTGCTCCACCTGGGCGAGGGTCTCGGTGAGTTCGGCCAGTGAACTCGACATCGCGAGCTTCACCCGCAGCTCCGAACCGACCGAGAAGCCCTTGGTGTACCAGGCGACGTGCTTGCGGAAGTCGACCACGCCGCGCGCCTCGTCGCCCATCCACTCGCCCAGCAGCTCCGCGTGCCGGACCATCGCCCTCGCCACGTCCGCGAAGGCCGGACGGGCCCGGTCCACCTCGCCCTCGAAGATCGAGACCAGCTCCTTGAACAGCCACGGCCGGCCCAGGCAGCCGCGGCCGACCACCACGCCGTCGCAGCCGGTCTCGCGCATCATCCGCACGGCGTCCTCGGCCGACCAGATGTCGCCGTTCCCCAGCACCGGGACCTCGTCCGGGACGGACTCGCGCAGCCGGGCGATCGCCGACCAGTCGGCGGTGCCGCCGTAGTGCTGCGCGGCCGTGCGGCCGTGCAGCGCGATCGCCGCGACGCCCTCCTCCGCACCGATCCGGCCGGCGTCCAGGTAGGTGAGGTGGTCGTCGTCGATGCCCTTGCGCATCTTCATGGTGACCGGCAGGTCGCCCGCGTTGGCCACCGCCTGCTTGAGGATCTCGCGCAGCAGGTTCCGCTTGTACGGCAGCGCCGAGCCGCCGCCCTTGCGGGTCACCTTGGGCACCGGGCAGCCGAAGTTGAGGTCGATGTGGTCGGCCAGGCCCTCGGCCGAGATCATCTTGGCCGCCCGGCCCACCGTCTCCGGGTCCACCCCGTAGAGCTGGATCGAGCGCGGCTTCTCGCTCGGGTCGAAGTGGATCAGCTGCATGGTCTTGGCGTTGCGCTCGACCAGCGCCCGGGTGGTGATCATCTCGCTGACGTACAGGCCCTTGCCGCCGCTCTGCTCCCGGCACAGGGTGCGGAACGGGGCGTTGGTGATCCCCGCCATCGGCGCCAGCACCACGGGCGGCCAGACCTGCATCGGCCCGATGTCCAGGGGCTTGAACTCGGGAGCGGGAGTGGTGGTCATGGCGCGACGGTTCCTCGGGGCTCGGCGGACGGGACTTCCCATTGTCCCCCACTCGGCGCAGCCCCCGGCCGACCGAGCCCCGCGGCACCCGCCCCGACCGTCACACCCCCGCCAACCGCCCCAGCTTCGCGGCCGTCTCCTCGTCCAGCGGGGTGTAGGTGACCATCCGGGTGCTCGGGCGCGGGCCCAGCCAGAGGCTGGTGTAGGTGAAGGAGAACAGGCCCTCGTCCGGGAGCAGGAACCGCTTCTCCCCGTTGCCCGGTGCCGAGACCTCGTGCCGCTGCCAGAGCTCCTCGAACTCCGGCGAAGCCGTCCGCAGCCGGTGCAGCAGCGCCTTCCAGGCCGGCTCGGCCGTGTGGTCGGCCATCGCCGCGCGGAAGCGGGCGACCATCGAGCGGGCGTCGGTGCGGCGGTCCACCAGCCGCGAGCCGAAGACGCTGTCGGTGAAGGCCAGCCACATCAGGTTCCGCTCCTCGAAGGGCAGCGCCTCCAGATCGCCCGCCAGCCAGGTGTACGCGCGGTTGTACGCCAGCACGTCGTAGCGGCTGTTCACCACGGCCGCCGGGTACGGGTCCACCCGGTCCAGCAGCAGTTGGACCGCCGGGGTCACCATGTGGCAGACCGGCTGCGCCACCGGGTCCTCACCACCGGCCAGCGCGAACAGGTGGGCCCGCTCGCTGCGGTCCAGCATCAGCGCCCGGGCCACCGCGTCCAGCACCTGCCCGGAGACCTGGATGTCCCGCCCCTGCTCCAACCACGTGTACCAGGTGACCCCCACCGCGGAGAGCTGGGCGACCTCCTCCCGGCGCAGGCCCGGCGTGCGGCGGCGGCCGACGGCCGGGAGGCCGACCTGCTCGGGGGCGATCCGCTCCCGGCGGCTGCGCAGGAAGGCGGCCAGCTCGGTGCGGGCGGTTGCGGTGGTCGTGGTCATGGGTACCAGGATGGCGGCTCGGCGCTCCTGTTGCCAGGTAGTACCGGTACCAGGATAAGGAGCATCTGGTACCAGGTTGCGGCACCCGGCAACCTGATGGACGTGACCCAGCAACTGACCCACCCTCAGCAGCTCACCGCCGCCCGGCCCACCGGCCACTCCGGCCTCTCCACCGCCGGGCTGGCCACCGTCCTGCTCGGCGCCTTCCTCCCGATGCTCGACTTCTTCATCGTCAACGTCGCGCTCCCCACCATCGAGCACGACCTCTCGGCCGGCCCGGCCGTGCTGGAGCTCATCGCCGCCGGGTACGGCATCGCCTTCGCCGTCCTGCTGGTGCTCGGCGGGCGGCTCGGCGACGCACTCGGCCGGCGGCGGCTGTTCGTCGGCGGCTCGCTCGGCTTCGCGCTCGCCTCGCTGCTGTGCGGCATCGCCCCGTCGGCCTGGGCGCTGGTGGCGGGCCGGGTGCTCCAGGGCGCGGCGGCTGCGGTGCTGCTCCCCCAGGTGCTGGCCACCATCACCGCCGCCACCGACGGCGCCCGGCGGGCCAAGGCGCTCTCCGTCTACGGCGCGGTCGGCGGGATCTCGGTGGTGATCGGCCAGGTGCTCGGCGGCTTCCTGGTCTCGGCCGACGTGCTGGGCACCGGCTGGCGCTCGGTCTTCCTGCTGAACGTCCCGTTCGCCGTGGCCACCGCCTTCCTGGCGCTCCGTCACGTCCCGGAGAACCGCGCCGAGCGGGCCTCCCGGATCGACCTGCCCGGCACCGTCCTCCTCTCCCTCTCGCTGCTCGCCCTCTTCGTCCCGCTGATGGAGGGCCGCGCGCTCGGCTGGCCGCTCTGGTCCTGGCTGGCCCTCGCGGCCTTCCCCTTCCTGCTGCTGGCCTTCCTGCTCACCGAGCACCGGCTGGAGGCGCGGGGCGGCGATCCGCTGCTCCCGCTCTCCCTGCTGCGGATCCCCGAGATGCGGCGCGGGCTCGGCATCGCGCTCCCCTACTTCACCGGCTTCGGCGGCTTCATGTTCGTGGTCGCCGTCCTGCTCCAGCAGTCCCTCCACCTCGACCCGGTGGCGGCGGGCTGGGCCCTGGTCCCGATGGCGGTCGGCTACTTCACCGCCTCGCTCGCCTCGCCCCGCCTGATCGGCCGGTACGGCTCCCGCGTCATCACCACCGGCGCCGCCCTCCAGGCCCTGGGCCTGAGCACCCTCCTCCTGACCGCCCTCACCCTCGGCCTCTCCCCCCTGCGCATGCTCCCCGGCGTCGCCCTCGCCGGCATCGGCCAGGGCCTGATCGGCACCCCCCTCTTCCGCGTCGTCCTCACCAAGGTCCCCGCCGCCCGGGCCGGCACCGGCAGCGGCGTCCTCGCCACCGCCCAGCAGTCCAGCCTCGCCCTCGGCGTCGCCACCCTCGGCACCCTCTACCTCTCCCTCGCCCCCACCCTCGGCGCCCTCCCCGCCCTCGCCGTCGTCCTGGCGATCCAGACCGCCGGCTCCGCCACCATCCTCCTGCTCAGCCTGGGCCTCCCCCGCTCGATCGGGTGATTGCGACGCACGAACCTCGCGAACGACGCACGCAGCGGCCTACCGTGAGTCGCATGACAGCCAGAGTTCCGATCCGTCAGCTGCAGCAGCACGCCAGTGAACTGATGGACAGGGTCGCGGCCGGTGAGCGGATCGAGATCACCCGGAACGGACGGCTGATCGCGGTGCTCTCCCCGCCCGATCCGGAGCAGCGGGTCCTGGAGGACCTGGTCCGTGACGGGACCGTCGATCCGGAGAACGCGGCCACCGCCACCGGCCTGGCCCACTGGGAACCCCCGGTGGCGCCGGAGGGCCTGGCCTCCCCCGGCTCCGCACTCGCCGTGATGCGGGAGGAGGAAGAGGAGAGGTGATCTATCTCGACTCGTGCGCACTGCTCAAACTGATCGTGCCGGAGGCCGAGTCCCCCGCCCTGCGGACCTTCCTGTCCGCCCGGGGCGCCGAGGGCCACGCCACCAGTGCCCTGGCCCAGGTCGAGGTGCCGAGGGCGCTCCGGCGGGTGGATGCTCCCCCGTACCTCTTCGACGCGGCGGAGGACGCCCTCGACCGCCTGCTTCGGATCCGGCTCTCCGACCCCGTCCTCCGCGCGGCCCGCCTGCTTCCGGGGCAGCACCTGCGAAGCCTGGACGCGATCCACCTGGCCAGCGCGGAGCACCTGGAGCACGCGCTCACCGCCTTCGTCACCTACGACAAGCGCCTGGCGACCTCTGCGGCCGACCGCGGACTTCCCGTGGTGAGTCCGGGCTGATGCCGGCAAATCCGCTGGTCGGCGGTGCCGGGTCGGTGCGAGGATCTGGTGCATGACGACGCCTCAGCTGCCCATCGACACCCGTGACCGCGAGGAGCTGGCCGCGTTGGTGGCCGCCGGGGCGCGGCCGAAGTACCTGTTCTTCTGGGGGCACCGGCCGGAGCGGGACGGGCGGATCGGGGCCGGGGCGCTGAGCCAGTGGTGGCCGGGGGCGTTCGAGGTGGACGGGATCCGGTACGGGTCGGCGGAGCACTGGATGATGGCGGGGAAGGCGCGGCTGTTCGGGGACGAGGAGATGCTCGCCCGGGTGCTGGCGGCCAACTCGGCGGCGGAGGCGAAGAAGTTCGGCCGGATGGTCCGCGGCTTCGACGGCGATCGCTGGGACGCCGAGTGCTTCGAGCTCGTGGTCCGGGGCAACGTCGCCAAGTTCGGCCAGGACGAGGCCCTGCGCGGCTACCTCCTCGGCACCTCCGGCCGCGTCCTGGTCGAGGCCAGCCCGCTCGACCGGATCTGGGGCATCGGACTCCCCGCCGACGACGACCGCGCCACCCGCCCCGCCGACTGGCGCGGCCTCAACCTCCTCGGCTTCGCCCTGATGGAGGCCCGCGCCCGCCTCGCGGCCGGCTAGGGGGCGAGGATCAGCGCGACGGCCTCGTCCAGGGCGGCGATCTCGTCCGCGGAGAGGGTCGGGTTGGCCGCCCGGTGGGCCTTCGCGGCGTCCAGCAGCATGCCGTCGGTGCCGCCCAGCCCCCGGACCAGTGCGGTCAGCACGGCGCGGGCGACCTGGGCGACGGCGGGCATGGTGAGGGCGGCCTGAGCCAGGATCAGGGCGGACATCGCGGTGTCCAGGCCGGGCGGGCCCTCGTCCGCGGTGTCCCAGTCGATCACCACCGGGCCGTCGGGGGTGAGGAAGACGTTGTCGGGGTGCAGGTCGAGGTGGAGGACGCGGCCGGCGCCGGTCCGGGACGGGACGGCGTGCAGCCTCCGCAGTAGGTCGGCGAGGAGCGTGCCGGCCTCCTCCGGACCGACCGTGCCCGCCCCGAGGGCCTGCAGCATGGTCGGCCCGTCCAGCCGCTGGAGCACCAGCTCCGTCGCGTCCGGGCCCGGCCACACCCGGGGCACGGGGTAGCCGTGCCCCGCCAGGTACGTCATCAGGGCGGCCCCGCCGCCGGCGTCCGCGCCGTCGCGGTAGCGCCGCAGCACCCGCCCCTCGTCCAGGGCGAACACGTCCGCCGTCCGCCCGCTGCCGATGAGTTCCCCCGTGATCATGCGGAAGAAGCTACCCGACGGAGCCTCAGGCCGGGTGTCTCTCCCGGAAGGAGGCGGCCTTGGCGCGGTTGCCGCAGCGGGTCATGTCGCACCAGCGCCGCGCCCCCTTGCGGGAGAGGTCGACGTAGAGGCGGGTGCAGGTCTCGGCGGCGCACTCCTTGACCGGGGCGGCCAACGGGAGGGCGAGCAGGCGCTGGGCGGAGCGGGCCAGGGTGGCGAGCAGGGCCTCGGCGGTGCCGGTGCGGTGGAGGGTGCCGTCGGGGCGGAGTTCCTGACGGAGTCCCGGTCCGTCTGCCTGACGGTTGAGCAGCCGGCGGTCGGCGGCGGCGTACGGTGCGGAGGAGGCCGCCGCGCCCGCCAGCCGGAAGATCGTCTCGCGGAGCCGGACGGCGTGGGCGAGGTCCTCGGCGTCGGCGGCCATCGGCTGGTCGACCAACCCGGCCGCGACGGCCCAGGCGCCCAGGTCGGCGGGGGTGACCAGCTGGTCGAGGGCCAGGCCGCGGCGGCGCTGCACGGTGCCGACCAGGTCGAGGGCCGGGTCACCACTGACAAAGACGAACTCCATTTCGCCAGCATAGTGCGCAACCGGCCGCCATAACCGGTATGACTGGTTATTGCGAGGTCCGTGGGTTACTCTCGTAACACCCTCAGAAATAACCCCACAGAGTGGTTACCAGCCGACGACGCCTGGCAGCGCTCCGTCAACTGACGTACGTAGCACGGGAATACGAGGAGTCGAGATGGCAGTCAAGGTAGCGGTCAACGGTTTCGGTCGGATCGGCCGCGGCTTCGTCCGGGCGGCGCTGGAGCGTGGCGCCGACCTTCAGGTGGTGGCCGTCAACGACCTCACCGACGCGAAGACCCTGGCCCACCTGCTCACCTACGACAGCTCCCTCGGCAAGCTGGCCGAGGACGTCCGCGCCGAGGGCGACAGCATCATCGTCGGTGGCCAGACCATCAAGGTCTTCGCCGAGCGGGACCCGGGCAAGCTGCCCTGGGGCGAGCTGGGCGTGGACGTGGTGATCGAGTCCACCGGTGTCTTCACCGACGCCACCAAGGCCCGCGCGCACATCGAGGCCGGCGCCCGCAAGGTGATCATCTCCGCCCCGGCCAACGGCGAGGACCTCACCCTCGCGATCGGCGTGAACGACGACAAGTACGACCCCGAGGTCCACCACATCGTCTCCAACGCCTCCTGCACCACCAACTGCCTGGCCCCGCTGGCCAAGGTGCTGAACGAGGCACTGGGCATCGAGCACGGCCTGATGACCACCGTGCACGCCTACACCCAGGACCAGAACCTCCAGGACGGCCCGCACAAGGACGCCCGCCGCGCCCGCGCCGCCGCCACCAACATCGTCCCGACCTCCACCGGTGCGGCCAAGGCCATCGGCCTGGTCCTGCCGGAGCTCCAGGGCAAGCTGGGCGGCACCTCGCTGCGCGTCCCGATCCCGGTCGGCTCGATCACCGACCTGACCGCCCGGGTGGAGCGCCCGACCACGGTCGAGGAGATCAACGCCGCCTTCGCCAAGGCCGCCACCGAGGGCTCGCTGGCCGGCATCCTCCGCTACAGCGAGGCGCCGCTGGTCTCCAGCGACATCGTCGGCGACCCGGCCTCCGTCGTCTTCGACGCCGGCCTGACCACCGTCAGCGAGGACGGCCGCCAGGTGAAGATCTTCGGCTGGTACGACAACGAGACGGGCTTCTCCCACCGCGTGGTCGACGCCGCCCTGCTGCTCGGCGCCTGATCCACCCGCCGCCGCTGTGGCCGGGCCGCCGTCCCCGGCCCGGCCACAGCGACCGGCCGTTCGAGTGTGAGCGCCCCGCCGCGGTGGAACCACCTATCGGTCGCCGTCCACCGAACGGAACCGGGCCGCCCATGACCACCGCACCGTCCAGCACCGTGAAGTACCTGCTCCCCGAGGAGCTGACCCCCAGCACCTGGTACGACATCTCCGCCGATCTCCCGTCCCCCGTACCGCCGTTGCTGCACCCGGGCACCAAGGAGCCGGTCACCGCGGCCGATCTGGAGCCGCTCTTCCCGCCCGAGGTGATCGCCCAGGAGCTGGGCACCGGCCCCGGCCCGCGCGCCCGCGAGGTGGACATCCCCGGCGCGGTGCTGGACGTCTACCGGCAGTGGCGGCCCAGCCCGCTGGTCCGAGCCCGGCGCCTGGAGCGGGAGTTGGACACCCCGGCCCGGATCTACTTCAAGTACGAGGGCGTCAGCCCGACCGGCAGCCACAAGATCAACACCGCGGTGCCGCAGGCGTACTACAACCACCGCGCGGGCGTCCGCCGCCTGGTCACCGAGACCGGCGCCGGGCAGTGGGGCAGCAGCCTGGCGCTGGCCTGCTCGTACTTCGGCCTCGACTGCGAGGTCTGGATGGTGCGGGTGAGCCACGACCAGAAGCCCTACCGGCGGGCCCTGATGGAGACCTTCGGCGCCACCGTGCACGCCAGCCCGAGCCCGCTCACCGCCGCCGGCCGGGCCGCGCTGGAGGCGGACCCGCAGGCCTCCGGCAGCCTCGGGCTGGCCATCTCCGAGGCGGTGGAGGCGGCCGCGACCAGCGGCGGCGCCGCCAAGTACGCACTCGGCTCGGTGCTGCACCACGTGCTGCTGCACCAGACCGTGATCGGCCAGGAGGCCCTGCTCCAGTTCGAACTCGCCGAGGACGCACCGGACGTGGTGATCGGCGCGGTCGGCGGCGGCTCCAACTTCGGCGGCCTGGCGATCCCCTTCCTCGGCCGGCAGCTGGCCGGCGGCCCCGCCGTCCGGGCCGTCGCGGTCGAGCCGGCCTCCTGCCCCTCCCTCACCGCCGGCCGCTACGACTACGACTTCGGCGACACCGCCGGCCTCACCCCGCTGGCCCGGATGCACACCCTCGGCCACTCCTTCACGCCCCCGGCCATCCACGCGGGCGGCCTGCGCTACCACGGCATGTCACCGCTGATCAGCCACCTGCACGAGCTCGGCCTGCTGGAGGCCCGGGCGGTGCGGCAGACCGAGTGCTTCGAGGCGGGGGTCCGCTTCGCCCGGGCCGAGGGCATCGTCCCGGCCCCGGAGTCCACCCACGCGGTGAAGGCCGCCGTCGACGAGGCGCTGGCCTGCCGGGAGTCCGGCGAGGCCCGCACCATCCTGTTCGGCCTCTCCGGCCACGGGCACTTCGACATGCAGGCCTACACCGACTTCCGGGCCGGGCGGCTCACCGACTGAAAACCCTCCCGACTCACCCCTGTAACACAACTGCCTTGTAGCAAAGGGAGGATGACGGTTCACGGACGAGCCGAGGGGACCGAACAGTGAGCGGAGCGCAGGCGGCACGGCGGCGGCCGACCGGGGCACGGTTCGGCGGGGTCTACCAGGAGGAGGAGGCCCCGGCGGCCCCGGCTCCCGCCGCCGCCGCGCCCCGCGGTGCCCGGTTCGCGGGCGCCCCCGTCCAGCCGGAGCCCCAACCGGAGGCCGCCGCACCGCCGTTGGCCCCTCCGCAGCGCACCGGCCCCGAGCTGGTCTCGTTGGCCGGCCGGATCACCGCCCTGCACCAGGGCGGAGCCGCCCACGAGTCCGCCGCCCTGACCGCCCAGGCTGCCGTCCTGCTGGCTCCGGAGGACGTGGCCAGGCTGGCCGTGCTGCTGCACGCCCAGGGCCCGGAGGGCGCCGCCGGATACCTGGCCAGGGCCACCGTGCACGGCAGCCCCGAGCAGGCCGCCGCCACCCTGGCCGGGCTGCGCCGGGCCGGGCTGGCCGAGGAGGCGGCCGGACTGTTCCACGCCCTCTGGGGCCACCCCAGCTCCCAACTCCCGCCGCTGCTCGCCGCCTTGGAGCGCCACGGGCTGGCCGGCGACGGACTCACCCTGCTCTGGGAGCGGGCCTCCGCGGCCCCGGCCGAGCTGGCCGCCCTGGCCACCGCTCTGCGGGCGGCCGGACGGGCCGAGGACGCGCACCGCCTGCTGCACCAGGCGACCGGCCGCCGCTCCGGCGAACTCGCCGCGACCGCGCTGGAGTTGGACGAGACGCTGGCCGCCGAGCTCTCCGCCCAGGCGGCCCGGCTGCGCTCCCCCGCCGACCTGGCCGAGTACGCCGCCGCGCTGACCGCCTCCCCGCCGCGCTACCGGGCCCTGCTCGCGGCCGTCGCCGCCCTCGACGAACCCCGCCGGCGCTCCGCCGTGGCCGCCCTGCGCGCCCTCGGGCTCCCGCTGCGCTGAGAACGCGGACGGCCCCGCCGCCCTCGAAGGGGCAGCGGGGCCGCATGCGGTCCGACGGTGCGTCAGCAGCCGATCAGACGGGCGCCCAGGTAGGACTTCACCTGGTCGAGCGAGACGCGCTCCTGCGCCATGGTGTCACGCTCGCGGATGGTCACCGCGTTGTCCTCGAGGGTGTCGAAGTCGACGGTGACGCAGAACGGCGTGCCGATCTCGTCCTGACGGCGGTAGCGCTTGCCGATCGCGCCGGCGTCGTCGAACTCGACGTTCCACGCGGTGCGCAGGTCGGCGGCCAGGCCGCGGGCCTTCGGCGAGAGGTCGGCGTTGCGGGAGAGCGGGAGCACCGCGACCTTGACCGGGGCCAGCCGCGGGTCCAGCCGCATGCCGACGCGCTTCTCCATGCCGCCCTTGGCGTTCGGCGCCTCGTCCTCGAAGTAGGCGTCGATCAGGAAGGCCAGCATGGCGCGGTTCAGACCGGCTGCCGGCTCGATGACGTACGGGAAGTAGCGCTCGTTGGCTTCCTGGTCGTTGTAGCGCAGGTCCTTGCCGGAGGCCTCGCTGTGCACGGTGAGGTCGTAGTCCGTGCGGTTGGCCACGCCCTCCAGCTCGGAGAACTCGTTGCCGCCGAAGTTGAAGCGGTACTCGATGTCCACCGTGCGCTTGGCGTAGTGGGAGAGCTTCTCCTTCGGGTGCTCGAAGAAGCGCATGTTCTCGGTGCGCAGGCCGAGGCCGACGTACCAGTCCCAGCGCTGCTGCAGCCAGTACTCGTGCCAGGTCTCGTCCTCGCCCGGCTTGACGAAGAACTCCATCTCCATCTGCTCGAACTCGCGGGTCCGGAAGATGAAGTTGCCCGGGGTGATCTCGTTCCGGAAGCTCTTGCCGACCTGGGCGATGCCGAACGGCGGCTTCTTGCGCGAAGTGGTCTGCACCTGGCTGAAGTTGGTGAAGATGCCCTGCGCGGTCTCCGGGCGAAGGTAGGCCAGGCCGGACGCGTCCTCGGTGACGCCGAGGTGCGTCTTCAGCATGCCCGAGAACTCCTTGGGCGCGGTGAAGCCGCCCTTGTTGCCGCAGTTCGGACAGTTGACGTCGGCCAGGCCGTTGGCCGGGAGCTTGCCGTGCTTGGCCTCGTACGCCTCCTCCAGGTGGTCCGCGCGGAACCGCTTGTGGCAGGAGAGGCACTCGGTCAGCGGGTCGTTGAAGGTGGCGACGTGGCCCGAGGCCTCCCAGACCTCACGGGCCAGGATCACCGACGAGTCGAGACCGACGACGTCCTCGCGAGCGGTGACCATCGAACGCCACCACTGGCGCTTGATGTTCTCCTTGAGCTCCACGCCCAGCGGCCCGTAGTCCCAGGCGGCGCGGGTGCCGCCGTAGATCTCGCTGCAGGGGTAGACGAAGCCTCGGCGCTTGCTCAGGCTGACGATCGTGTCGATCTTGTCGGCGGCCACAGTGCTCTCTTCAGTACGACGTCACGCGAGTGACGGCACGGTCAGGGCACGGCTGGTTGCACGTACCCGAATACCAGCAGAGGTTACCGGGCGGCCCCGTGGGGGGTTCAAATCGGTATTCGCCCGCACACCGTGTGTCGAACGGACCATCGGACCGTCGGACAGTTGAGTGAGTTGACAATCATTTCCAGTTAAGTTGAGAATGGTTGTCATGAAGTCGCGCCGCCTCCCCACCTCGATAGCCCTGACCGCCACCGCCGTTGCCGGCGCCCTCCTGCTCTCCGCCTGCGGCGGAGCCAGCAGCGCCGAGGACGGCAAGGGGAAGCTCGACGTGGTCGCGTCGTTCTACCCCATGGAGTTCCTCGCCGAGCAGATCGGCGGGCAGCACGTGAAGGTGACCGACCTCACCGCCGCCGGCGTCGAGCCGCACGACCTGGAGCTGACGGCCAAGCAGGTCGCCAAGGTCAAGGGCGCCGACGCCGTCCTCTACCTCAAGGGCCTGCAGCCCACCGTGGACAAGGCCGTGGCGCAGAGCGACTCCAAGCACGTGGTCGACGCCACCGCCGCCTCCCCGCTGGTCGACCACCACCTCCCCGAGGGGCACGCCGAGGACGACGGCCACGACCACTCCGGCGCCGCCGGGGACCCGCACATCTGGCTGGACCCGAACCGCTACGCCGCCGTGGCCAAGAACGTCGGCGCCGAGCTGGCCAAGGCCGATCCGGCGCACGCCGCCGACTACCAGACGAACACCGACCGGGTGGTGGCCGAACTCGCCGCCCTGGACAAGGAGTTCAAGGACGGCCTGAAGGACGCCAAGGGGAAGTCCTTCGTCACCAGCCACGCCGCCTTCGGCTACCTCGCGGACGCCTACGGGATCGACCAGCTGGCCATCAACGGCGTGGACCCGGAGTCCGAGCCGACCCCGGCCAAGCTGGCCGAGATCCAGAAGGAGGCCAAGGAGCACGGCGTCTCCACCATCTTCTTCGAGACCCTGGTCAGCCCCAAGCTGGCCGAGACGGTCGCCAAGGACCTCGGCCTGAAGACCGCCGTCCTCGACCCGCTGGAGGGCGTCAAGGACCCCTCCAAGGAGAACTACTTCTCCGTCATGAAGCAGAACCTGCACAACCTCCAGGCCGCCTTCGGCATCCAGAGCTGACGGGACACCGCATCACCATGAGTTCAGTCATTCCCGAGGCCCCGGCGGCCGAGGGGACGGACACCGCCGAGGCGCGGCACCCCCAGCGGGGTGCCGCGCCCGCGGTCGTCTGCCTCTGCGACGCCGTCGCCTCCCTCGGCGGCCGTCCCGTCCTGCGCGGGGTCGACCTCAAGGTCCGGCCCGGCGAGGTGGTCGCGCTGCTCGGGGCCAACGGCTCCGGCAAGTCCACCACCGTCAAGTCGGTGATCGGCGCCGTCCCGCTGGAGCGCGGCGGCCTGGAGCTGTTCGGCACCCCCTTCGCCAAGTTCCGCGACTGGCACCGGATCGGCTACGTGCCGCAGCGCACCACCGCCGCCAGCGGCGTGCCCGCCACCGTCCGCGAGGTGGTCTCCACCGGGCGGCTGCCCAAGCACGGACTGCTGCCGTTCCGCCGCAGGGACCGGGCGGCCGTCGACCGCGCGCTGGCCGCCGTCGGGATGCTGGACCGGGCCGGGGACGGCGTGGCCGGGCTCTCCGGCGGCCAGCACCAGCGGGTGCTGATCGCCCGCGCGCTGGTCGGCACCCCCGAACTCCTCATCATGGACGAGCCGATGGCCGGGGTGGACCTGGAGAGCCAGCAGGTGCTCGCCGACACCCTGCGCACCGAGGTCGAGCGCGGCGCCGCCGTCCTGCTGGTGCTGCACGAACTCGGCCCGCTGGAGCCGCTGATCGACCGCACGGTCGTCCTTCGCGACGGCTGCGTCTCCTACGACGGCCCGCCGATCCCCAGCACCGGCCAGCACGCCCTGCCGGGCCACGACCACGTCCACCCGCACGGGGACGAGCACCTGACGACCCCCGGACTGCTCGCATGAGCGCCGACCACCCGCGCACCACCCGCCCGACCTCAGGACTGCCGCGATGACCGAGATGCTCAGCTACGACTTCATGCAGCGCGCGCTGATCGCCGCCGTGCTGGTCGGCATCACCGCCCCCGCCGTCGGCATCTACCTGGTGCAGCGGCGGCAGGCGCTGATGGGCGACGGCATGGGCCACGTCGCGCTCACCGGCGTCGGCCTCGGCTTCTTCTTCCAGACCAGCCCGGTCTGGATGGCGGTGCTGGTCTGCGTGCTCGGCGCCGTGGTCATGGAGGTGGTCCGCTCGCGCGGCAACCAGCGCGGCGACATCGCGCTGGCGATGCTCTTCTACGGCGGCATGGCCTGCGGCAAGCTGCTGGTCAGCATGAGCTCGCAGTCCGGGAACGGAAGCCTGGAGAGCTACCTCTGGGGCTCCATCCTCACCGTCTCCCCCACCGACCTGCTCACCATCACGGTGCTGGCCGCCGTGGTGATCGCGGTCACCATCGGCCTGCGCCGCCAGCTCTTCGCGATCTGCCAGGACGAGGAGTTCGCCCGGGTCACCGGCCTGCCGGTGCGGGCGCTCAACCTGCTGCTCGCGGTGATGGCCGCCGTCACCGTCACGGTGGCGATGCGGGTGGTCGGCCTGCTGCTGGTCTCCGCGCTGATGGTCGTCCCGGTGGTCGCCGCGCAGCAGCTGACCCGCTCGTTCGCGATGACCCAGGCCGCCTCGATCGGCGTCGGCGTGGCCGTCGCGGTGGCCGGCGTGGCCGGCTCCTACGAGGCCGACCTGCCGTCGGGCCCGGCCATCGTGCTGCTGGCCATCGTGGTCTTCGCGGTCTTCAGCGCACTGGCCGCACCACTGGCCCGGCGCCGCCACCGCGCCGCCCCGGACGCCGGGCCCGAGGTCTGCGAGGTCGGGCTGCCCCGCCAGGCCGGGCCGTCCGACCCCCACCGGCCCCAGGAGACCCGGGAGTCCGAGGAGTCCCGCACCGAGGATTCGGTCACCAGTCGGGGACTGGCACAATGAGGTGCCAGACGCCCACTCTCCCTGGAGGACCCACGGTGACCACCGCAGGCCCGTCGCGTGCCCGATCGACCCGGCAGCGAGCCGCCGTCTGGGCGGCCCTGGACGAGGTCGAGGACTTCCGCAGCGCCCAGGAGCTGCACGACCTCCTCAAGCACCGCGGCGACTCGGTCGGGCTCACCACCGTCTACCGCACCCTCCAGTCGCTGGCCGACGCCGGCGAGGTGGACGTGCTGCGCACCGCCGACGGCGAGGCGGTCTACCGCCGCTGCAGCAGCGGACACCACCACCACCTGGTCTGCCGCTCCTGCGGCTCCACCGTCGAGGTGGAGGGCCCCGCCGTCGAGCGCTGGGCCAACTCGATCGCGGCCGAGCACGGCTACAGCGACATCGCGCACACCCTGGAGATCTTCGGCACCTGCGCCAGCTGCGCCGCCAAGGCCACCGCCTGACGGACCGTCGGACGCACGGCCGAGGGCCCGTACGGATTCACCTCCGTACGGGCCCTCTCGTCGTGCTGTCTCAGCGCTGGGTCGGGACCTCGGCGGCCACCTCGTTGGGCAGCGCGCCGCCGAAGCGGCGGTCGCGCATCGCGTACTGCTCGCAGGCGCGCCACAGGTCGCGGCGGTCGAAGTCCGGCCACAGCACGTCCTGGAACACCAGCTCGGCGTAGGCGCTCTGCCAGAGCAGGAAGTTGGAGGTGCGCTGCTCACCGCTGGGGCGCAGGAAGAGGTCCACGTCCGGCATGTCCGGGTGGTACATGTACTTGGCGAGGGTCTTCTCGTTGATCTTCGACGGGTCGAGCTTCCCGGCCGCGACGTCCCGGCCGATCGCGGCGGCCGCGTCGGCCACCTCGGCCCGGCCGCCGTAGTTGACGCACATGTAGAGGGTGACCGCGTCGTTCTCCTTGGTCATCTCCTCGGCGACCTGGAGCTCCTGGACCACGCTCTTCCACAGCTTCGGCATCCGGCCGGCCCAGCGGATCCGGACGCCCATCTCGCTCATCTCGTCCCGGCGGCGGCGGATCACGTCCCGGTTGAAGTTCATCAGGAACTTCACCTCGTCGGGGGACCGCTTCCAGTTCTCGGTGGAGAAGGCGTACAGCGAGACGTTCTTCACGCCCAGCTCGATCGCGCCCTTGAGCACGTCCAGCACCACCGACTCGCCGACCTTGTGCCCCTCGGTCCGCGGCAGCCCGCGCTCCTTGGCCCAACGGCCGTTCCCGTCCATCACGATCGCGACGTGGCCCGGCACCAGCTCGCCCGGGATCTTCGGCGGCACGGCGCCGCTCGGGTGCGGGGTCGGCGGGAGGTACTCCCGCTGCTTGCTGCCGAAGAGCCGTCGCGCTGCCATGCTCACTTCTCCACGTATCTCATCGAGCGGATTCCCCGCTCCAGGTGCCACTGGAGGTACGCGGCGACCAGACCGCTGCCCTCCCGCCAGTACCTCGGCTCGCTGTTGTCCGCCGTCTGCCAGTCCCCTGACAGCAGTGCGCCGAGCAGTACCAGTGTCTCAGGGGAGGGTACGGCACTTCCCGGTACGCGGCAGTCACCGCAGAGCACACCGCCCGCCTGGAGCGAGAAGAACCGGTTGGGGCCCGGGAGTCCGCACTTGGCGCAGTCGGTGAAGCTGGCGCCGTAGCCGTTGACGGCGAGGGAGCGGAGCAGGAACGCGTCCAGCACCAGGTGGGGCTCGTGCTCCCCGGCCGCGAGCGTCCGCAGCCCGCCGACCAGCAGCAGGTACTGCTGCACGGCGGGCTGGCCCTCGTTCTCCGCGAAGCGCTCGGCAGTCTCCAGCATCGCGGTGCCGGCCGTGTAGCGGGAGTAGTCGGTGACGATCCGTCCGCCGTACGGGGCGATGGTCTCCACCTGCGTGCAGAGCGGCAGCCCACGGCCGATCAGGTCCGCCCCACGGCTGAAGAACTGCACGTCCACGTGCGAGAACGGCTCCAGCCGCGCCCCGAACTTCGACTTCGTCTTGCGGATCCCCCGGGCCACCGCCCGGACCTTGCCGTGCTGACGCGTCAACAACGTGATGATCCGGTCGGCCTCGCCCAGCTTCTGGGTACGGAGGACGATGCCGTCGTCCCGGAACAGACTCATGCCGCCCATTCTCCCGCACCCCACCGACACCCCCGCCCGGGGAGCGGAAACGCCTGCGCCGGGCTTCGGAGGCGAGAGAGGGGAACACCTGCGGCGAGCACCTCGGGCGCGGGAGAGGCAAACGCCTGCGGCGGGCTGCGGAAGCGGGAGAGGGAAACGCCTGCGGCGAGCCTCTGACGCGGGAAAG
This sequence comes from Kitasatospora sp. NPDC004289, assembly GCF_053602875.1. Classification (NCBI taxonomy): domain Bacteria; kingdom Bacillati; phylum Actinomycetota; class Actinomycetes; order Kitasatosporales; family Streptomycetaceae; genus Kitasatospora; species Kitasatospora sp. NPDC004289. The sequence continues at coordinate 73,069 of NZ_JBSGEL010000033.1, forward strand.
GCAAACGCCTGCGGCGGTGGTCCGGTCGGGCACGCGCGGGGCGGGTCGCAGACGTCCGCCCACGGTGACGCCCGACGGACTCGGGCAGCGTGGCTCGCGCGTGCCGATGCCCCCGACGCCCCGTCAGCTCGCCGCAGGCGGCTCCCGCACGGCGCGGCCTCGCACCCCGGCCGAGCCGGCCGCAGGCAAGGCATCCCAACGGTGACACCGCTCGCCCCACGAGCCGGCCGCAGGCAAGGCGCCGGACCCACGCCCCGTCAGCCCGCCGCAGGCGGCTGACGCGCCGCGTCGGCGTTCGCCTCGACGAGCCCGCCGCAGGCGAGGGCCCGAGTCCGTGACGTCTGCTCGCCTCGACGAGTGCGCCGCAGGCGGGGCCGCGCAGCCGCGAGCCCGCACCCTGGGTCCGTGGGGGAACCGTCCTGCGGGTGCGGGTCGTGGCGGGCCCGGAGGGGGGAGTCGGGCCCGGCTCAGTGGGAGGTGCGGGTGGCGGCCTCGAGGAGTTCGGCGGTGCGGGTGGCCGGGAGGCCGAGGCAGCGGCCGACGGCGGTGAGGGCGGTGCGCTCGTGGGGGAGGTAGCGGCCGTCGGCGAGGGCGATCCAGGCGCCCTGCAGGACGAGGCGTTCGCGGCCGGGCTGGGCCAGGTGCGGGGCCAACGGTTCGAGCGCGGCGTGGAGTTCGACGGTGAGGGCACTGCCGGTGGCGTCCAGGTCGACGGGGGTGTCCCCGCCCGTCCCGGAGAGGGCGGCGAGCGCGGCCAGCACCTGGGCCTCGCCGCAGTCCTCGAAGCCGGCCTCCCGGATCGCCTCGCAGGCGGCGTCCCGCGCGGCCCGGCTGCCGGTGCCGCCGGCCGCGAGCACCGCCAGTGCGACGGTGTACTGCGCGTCCCGCAGCATCGCGCCCAGCCGGACACAGGTGAGCTGGTCGAGCGCCTCCAGCCCGAAGCGCCGGTGGCAGGTGGTGCACTGCACGCAGCCGGTGACCGGGCCGACCGGCAGCACCGGGGTGCCGAACAACCGCAGCCACCGCCGGCCGTGCTGCCGGCGGTAGTTGCGGTCCCCGCCGCAGCCCGGACAGTAGAAATCACCGAGGACGTCAGTCCGCCACCGAGGACGGACACCCCACAACCCTGTCACGGCGCCAACTCCCCAGACATGGCAGGCGGCCTGCACAACAATGGGCAGGTCACGCGACCGGACGCCGCGGTCGTCCCACCGACCCCGGTTCCGGTGGGTAGATGCTGCCATGGTTAAGCGCGGGTGTCAGCACCCCGAACGGGTAAAAATGTGTCGCAGAACACACCCCCGCGCCCCCATCCTCCGGCATCCCCCACGGACCCCGGGAACGCCGAAGGGGCCGCCGCAGCGGCCCCTCTGACGCACCGTCAGCCGCGCTGGGCCCGGTTCACCGCACTGACCACGGCCTTCAGCGAGGCCAGCACCGTGTTGCCGTCGATCCCGACGCCCCACAGCACCTTGCCGTCCACCGCGCACTCGACGTACGCGGCGGCCTGGGCGTCGCCGCCCTCGCTCAGCGCGTGCTCGGCGTAGTCCAGCACCCGTACGTCGACGCCGATCCCGGCCAGCGCGTTGACGAAGGCGGAGACGGGGCCGTTGCCGGTGCCGCTCAGGGTGACGGGGCGACCGTCGACCACGGCCTCGGCGCGCAGCACGTCGCGGCCGTCCTCGGTCTCCAGGCTGCGCGAGCCGCTCAGCGCGATCCGGCCCCACGGGTTCTCCGGGGTGGGCAGGTACTCGTCCTGGAAGACGCTCCAGATCTCGGCCGGGGTGACCTCGCCGCCCTCGGCGTCGGTCTTGGCCTGGATGATCCGGGAGAACTCGATCTGCTGACGGCGCGGCAGGTCCAGCTTGTGGTCGTTCTTCAGCACGTAGGCGATGCCGCCCTTGCCGGACTGGCTGTTGACCCGGATGACCGCCTCGTAGGAGCGGCCGACGTCCTTCGGGTCGATCGGCAGGTACGGGACGCCCCAGGTGTACTCGCCGACCGGCACGCCGGCCGCCTTGGCGTCGGCCTCCAGGGCGTCGAAGCCCTTCTTGATGGCGTCCTGGTGGGAGCCGGAGAAGGAGGTGTACACCAGGTCGCCGGCGTAGGGGTGGCGCTCGGCCACCGGCATCTGGAAGCAGTACTCGGCGGTGCGGCGGATCTCGTCGATGTCGGAGAAGTCGATCATCGGGTCCACGCCCTGGGAGAACAGGTTCATCCCGACGTTGACCAGGTCCAGGTTGCCGGTCCGCTCGCCCTGGCCGAACAGGCAGCCCTCGACGCGGTCGGCGCCGGCCATGATGGCCAGCTCGGCGGAGGCCACGCCGGTGCCGCGGTCGTTGTGCGGGTGGGTGGACAGCGCGACGAACTCGCGGCGGCTCAGGTTCCGCGACATCCACTCGATCTTGTCGGCGTAGACGTTCGGGGTGGAGCGCTCGACGGTGGTCGGCAGGTTCAGGATGATCTCGCGGCCCTCGCCGGGCTGCCAGACGTCCATCACCGCCTCGCAGACCTCCAGGGCGAAGTCCAGCTCGGTGTCGATGAAGATCTCCGGCGAGTACTCGTAGCCGAAGACGGTGTCGTCCCGCAGGATCTTCTCGGCGTACTCCATCACCAGGCGGGTGCCGTCCACGGCGATCGCCTTGATGTCGTCCTTGCTGCCCTTGAAGACCACCCGGCGGAACAGCGGGGAGGTGGCGTTGTACAGGTGCACGGTGGCGCGCGGGGCGCCGACCAGGGACTCCACGGTGCGCTCGATCAGGTCCTCGCGGGCCTGGGTCAGCACCGAGATGGTGACGTCCTCGGGGATCGCGTCCTGCTCGATCAGGGAGCGGACGAAGTCGAAGTCGGTGGCGCCGGAGGACGGGAAGCCGACCTCGATCTCCTTGTAGCCCAGCTTGACCAGCAGGTCGAACATCTTGCGCTTGCGGGCCGGGGACATCGGGTCGATCAGCGCCTGGTTGCCGTCCCGCAGGTCGGTGGAGAGCCAGCGCGGAGCCTGGGTGATCACCTTGGACGGCCAGGTGCGGTCCGGCAGGTCGATGGTGCCGAACGGTACGTACCGCTGGAACGGCATCCCGGACGGCTTCTGCTGGACGGTGCCGGCCGTGATCGGGGTGGGGCGGTCGTTGAACGCACGAGCGATGGCGGACTGCTCAGTCATGAAGGGACTCTCGGCTTCCGAACTCGATATGCGGGCTGGTCGGGGTGGAGGACACCCGACTCGGCCGACCACTGCCCCGCATCCGTACGGGGACAGCACAGCATCCCGCGGCGAGGGAGCCGGCCTTCGTGGTCTACAGGCCCTCGCCGCGGCAGCTAAGAAGAAGCAGCCGGTAGCGCATGATGTCGCCCAGCGTAACCCAGGCGCCCTGCCCGCCGAAGTGAGGCAGGCCACTGTCCCACCCAGCGAGACGGCTCGAACTGACGTGCCGTCAGCCGGGCGGCCCCCGCGCACCTGCCCGTCCGCCCGCCCGCCTCCTTGATCCACCCGCCGATCCGACGCCGAATTTTCACCGAAACGGGCAGCGCGGCCGTGCCCCTGAGTAGCACACTGGCAACCATGCGCATCCAGGTGACCCGGACCGGCGGCCTGGCCGGACACCCCCTCCGAGCCGAGCTGGACACCGCCGCGCGCACCGACGCGCCGCACGTCCACGCGCTGGCCAGGGAGGCGGTGGCCGGCGGACTCCGCAACCCCTCCTACGGAGTGCCGGACGGGTTCCACTACGCGATCACGGTCGACGGACGGACGGTGCACTGCGCCGACCCGAAGCTGACCGACTCCCAGCACGAGCTGGTCTCCCTGGTGCTGCGCGAGGGCCTGGCCCTCCCGGTGGAGTAGTCCACTTCCGGATAATCCCGCTGGAGCCGCAGTTTGTAGACTGCGGGGATGACCGAACCCTCGCGCACCATGCCGGACCTGTCGGCCCTGCTGACCCACACCAGCCACGTGCTCTCCACCCGGATGTCGGCCGCCTTCGCCGGGAGCGGGCTCGGCATCACCCCGCGCGGCTTCTGCGTGCTGCTGCACGCCCTGGAGCAGGAGCGGACCCAGATCCAGCTGGCCGAGATCGCCGACCTGGACAAGACCACCATGGTGGTCACCGTGGACGAGCTGGAGCGGCTCGGACTGGCCGAGCGCCGCCCCTCCTCCACCGACCGGCGGGCCCGGATCATCTCCGTCACCCCGGCCGGCGCCGAGGCGGTGGCGGCCGGCGTGAAGGTCGCCGACGGCGTCCACCGGGAGGCCCTGGAGGCGGTGCCCGAGGAGGACCGCGCCGTCCTGCTGCGCGCGCTCACCACCCTCCACGACGGCCACCTCTCGACCCCCGTGGAGAGCGAGCGCCCGGTGCGCCGGGCCCGCCGCCCGCGCGGCTGAGGCCGTCCCGGACAATTCAATACCGAGAAAGATAGTCTCGTACGGGACTATCTGATAGCTTCCTTCCTGTCGCCACCACCGAGGGGGAGGAACTCCATGACCACGCGAGGAACCGCACCGGGGACCGCGCATTCGCGCTGGACGGCCCTGGCCGTGCTCTGCGCCGGGATGCTGATGATCATCCTGGACGGCACCATCGTCACCGTGGCGCTGCCCGCCATCCAGGCCGACCTGGGCTTCACCGCCGAGGGCCTGACCTGGACGGTGAACGCCTACCTGATCGCCTTCGGCGGCCTGCTCCTGCTGGCCGGGCGGCTCGGCGACCTGCTCGGCGGCCGCCGGATCTTCGTGGCCGGGCTGGTGCTCTTCACCGCCGCCTCGCTGCTGGCCGGGCTGGCGGGCAGTCAGGAGCTGCTGATCGCGGCCCGGTTCGCCCAGGGGATCGGCGGGGCGATGGCCTCGGCGGTCAGCCTGGGGATGATCGTCACGCTCTTCCCCGAACCGGGCGAGCGCGGGAAGGCGATCGGCGCGTTCAGCTTCGTCGGCGCCGCCGGGGCCTCGATCGGGCAGGTGCTCGGCGGGGTGCTGACCGAGGCGGTCGGCTGGCACTGGATCTTCTTCGTCAACCTGCCGATCGGCCTGGCCGCCGTCCTGCTGTCGCTGCGGGTGCTGGCCGCCGACGGCCCGGCCCGCTCGCTGCGCGGCCTCGACCTGCCGGGCGCCGCGCTGGTCACCGTCGGTCTGATGCTCGGGGTCTACGCGATCGTCTCGATCGAGCGCTCCACCACCGGCGCCCTGCTGCTCGGCGCCGTCTCCGCCCTGCTGCTGGCCGGCTTCCTGCTGCGCCAGCGGTACGCGGCCGAGCCGCTGCTGCCGCTGCGTCTGCTGCGCTCGCGCCGGGTGGCGGCGGCCAATCTGGTGCAGGTGCTGATGGTCTCGGCGCTGTTCGGCTTCCAGGTGCTGATCGCGCTCTACCTGCAGAACGTGCTCGGCTACGGCGCCGCCGCGACCGGCTTCGCCATGCTCCCGGCCGCGGTGGTGATCGGTGGCGTCTCGCTGCTGCTCTCCGCCCCGCTGGTCGCCCGCTTCGGTGAACGGACCGTGCTGCTGGGCGGGTTGGGCCTGCTGGTGGTGGCGATCGGCCTGCTCACCCGGCTCCCCGCGGACGCCTCCTACGTCCTCCACCTGCTGCCGACCATGCTGCTCGCGGGCGGCTTCGGTCTGGCCGTCGCCGCGCTCACCTCGCTGGCCATGGCCGACGCCGCCCCGGCCGACGCGGGCGTCAGCTCGGGGCTGTTCAACACCACCCAGCAGGTCGGCGGCGCGCTCGGGGTGGCCGTGCTGGTCACCCTGGCCGGCAGCCGGGGCCAGGCGCTGGCCGAGGCCGGCCGCAGCCAGGCCGAGGCGATGACGGCCGGCTTCCGGGCCGCCTTCCTGCTCGGCACCCTGCTCCTGCTGGCCGCCACCGCGCTGGCCGCCGTCGCCCTGCGGCCGGCCGCCGGCCGGGTCGTGGCGACCAGCCGGCAGGAGGAGAAGTCGCTTATCCGAAGCGGCCGTTGACGTAGTCGGAGGTGCGCTGGTCCACCGGGGCGGAGAACATCGCCTCGGTGGGCCCGTGCTCCACGATGCCGCCGGGGGTGCCCTGTTCGGCGAGGAAGAAGGCGCACTGGTCGGAGACCCGGTGCGCCTGCTGCATGTTGTGGGTGACGATCACGATGGTGACCTCCTCCACCAGCTCGCGGATGGTCTGCTCGATCCGGCGGGTCGAGGTCGGGTCGAGGGCCGAGCAGGGCTCGTCCATCAGCAGGACCTTGGGGCGCACGGCGAGCGAGCGGGCGATGCACAGGCGCTGCTGCTGGCCGCCGGAGAGGGCGCCGCCGGGCTGGCGCAGCCGGTCCTGCACCTCCTTCCACAGGCCCGCCTTGGTCAGGCACTCCTCGACCAGGTGGTCCTTCTCGGCCCGGGTGGCGCGCAGGCCGGTGAGCTTGAGCCCGGCCACCACGTTGTCGTAGATGGACATCGCGGGGAAGGGGTTGGGCTTCTGGAAGACCATGCCGATGTCCCGGCGGGCCGAGGTGAGCCGGCGCTCGGGGGCGTAGACGTCGGAGCCGTCCAGCAGCACCTCCCCCGCCAACTGGGCGCCGGGGATGAGCTCGTGCATCCGGTTGAGGATGCGCAGGAAGGTGGACTTGCCGCAGCCGGACGGGCCGATCAGCGCGGTGACCTGGCCGGCCGGCATCAGCAGCGAGACCCGTTCCAGCACCTTGCGCTCGCCGAACCAGGCCGAGATGCCGTGGGCGTCGAGCGTCCCGGCGTTGCTCGCGGCGGTGGGGACGACGGGCAGGACGGCCGTGGTGTCGAGACTCACGGGGCGGCCCCTTTCTTGACTGGAACGGCGGTGCGGAGCGGGGGAACTGAGGTCAGATCAGGTTGGGCAGCAGGCGGGCGACCTGGTCGGCGACGGCCAGGCCGAGGGCGGCGAGCACCGGCACCCCGACCGTCCAGGCCTGCCAGCGCCCCCAGCGGGTCCAGGCCAGGGCCAGGGCGACGGCGGCCAGCAGCAGCGCCTCACCCCAGAGCACCAGCGGCACCCAGGCGCCCTCCTCAGTGCCCATCGCCTTCTCGGCCGCGGGCAGCGCGGCGAAGGTGAGCGGGCGGGCGTTGTTCGGCTGCACCTCGCTCTCCAGGTCGGCGTCCACGTAGAGCAGGTCGTCGGGCGCGTACAGCGGGCCGTCGCCGGTGACCAGCACCACCCGTCCGGCGCCGTTCTTGAGGGCGGGCGGCATCGGGTCGCCGGCCCGGCGGACCGTCACCACCCGGAAGGTGTGGCTGCCCTGACCGGTGGTCACGGTGAAGGTCTCGCCCTGGCGCAGCTGGCCGATGGCGCCGAACGGGCCGCCGAAGCCCGCCTGGCGGCCGAACAGCACGCTGGTGCCGGCCTGGCCGGGCATCGCGGTGTCCCGGCGGTGGCCGGGGCCGGAGGAGAGCACCTCGCCGGTGGTGCCCTCGCGGACCACCTCGCGCAGTCCGAGGTGCTTGATCTCCAGCAGTGCGACGGGCGTGCCGGGCAGCACCGGCTTGCCGTCCTTGTCCAACTGGCCGACGGGAGCGGTGCCCTGGGCCAGGCTCAGGCGGAGCTCGGCCATCCCGGTCTCGTGGTCGCGCAGGTGGCGCAGACCGCCGAGCGGGCCGAGGTCGAGCAGCAGGCCGAGCATCAGGCCGGCCACGATGGCCAGCGCCGCGCCGATCAGCTGCGGTCCGTCCGGGGTCAGCCGGCGCACGACCGAGGGCCGGGCGGGCGGCCGCACGGGCGGGGGCGCCGACGGCGGGACGGACGGCGGGGCGGGCGCGGCGGGCGGCTCGGTGGACGGCGGCGTCCAGTCCCGCGGGCCGGGGCCGGCCTTGATCGGCACGGGGACGGTGACGGTCATTCGGCTGCCTCCTCGGCGGTGCGCCGGGCCCGGCGCCGCAGGCGCGGCACGGCGATCCAGCCGAGCAGCAGCAGCCCGGCGGCGACCGAGACCCAGGTGTAGAGCGGGACCCCGTCGTCGGCGGTGGCGGCGGCCGCGGTGGAGCCGCCCTTGGCGCCGGCCACCGGCCCGGTGGCGACGCCGGGGTCGGGCGCCGGGGCGTGCACGGCTCCGGCGGGGGCCACGTCGGTGGCGGTCCAGGTGTTCGGCCCGGTGAAGGTGAGCGTGCCGGTGAACTCCTTGAGCGCGGCCGGGCGGACCTTGTTCCGGCAGGTCGCGGTGATGGTGTAGGCGCCCTTGAGCTGACCGGCTCCGGCCTGGGAGGCCACCACCCGCAGGGTGTTGGCCAGCGGCAGCACGAACCCGCCGCCGTTCGAGGGGCGGTAGACCGAGGCGGCCACCAGGCCGGTCAGCGGGTACCCCTCTGCGGGGAAGCCGGGGCCGGCGATCCGGACCGCCACGTAGTTGCTCGCCGGGTCCGGGCAGGGCGCCGAGCTGAGCAGGTCGATCGGATCGTCGTCCTTGCCGGAGGCGTAGTCGAAGGCCAGCGTGCCGGGCGCCTCGGCGGCCGACGCCGTCGGTGCGGACCAGAGGTGGCCGAAGGCCAGCAGGGCGAGCAGGGTGGCCACCGCGACGGCGGCCGGAGCGGCGGACGCGCCGCCTCCCTCGGCGGCGGCCGGGGCGGCGGGCGGGACGGCCGGACGGCGGCGGCGCCGGTACCAGCGCAGGCCGAGGGCGCCGGCCACCAGCAGGATCGCCAGCGTGGTCCACGGGATCCAGGCGAAGGCGTACTTGGTGACGGAGCTGATCAGCTTCGGGTCCTTGTCGCCGCCGACCGGCAGCGGGTCCACGGTGATCCCGGCGGTGCCCCACAGGGTCGGGTAGACGCCGGAGACGTCGAAGCGGTAGGTCACCGAGTTGCCGGGCAGCAGCTCCTGGAGGTCGGGCGGGGTGTGACCGGTGGCGATCGAGCCGAACAGGTTGGTCACCCGGACCGCCTGCTTGCCGCCGAGCCGGACGTTGCCGGTGTTGCGGACGGTGTAACTCACCGTCGTACGGCCCGAGTCGAGCGGATTGGCGCTCGGGTGGTAGACCGCCTTGGCGTCCTCCACCTTGAGCTCGGCCCGCAGGTCGCCGGCCACCCGGATGTTGACCCGGGCGCCGACCCGCTGGTCGACGGTGACGGCGTTGCCCTGGGCGTCCTTGCTCTCCGCCCGCAGCGCGGCGACGATCCCGGCCGGGTGGTCCCCGGGGGTGGCGTCGGCGGGCACCACGAGGGTGAAGGGGACGATCTGGCGGCTGCGCGGAGCGAGCGTCACCGAGTCCGCCGCGGTGCGCAGCCAGCTGCCGGCCTGGGTGGACTTGCGGCCGTCCGGCAGCACGTCGTAGCCGCCGCTGTCGGTGTTGAAGGCGTCCGCGGGGTAGAGCCGCACGGTGAGCGGCTGGTCGCTGTAGTTCCAGAGCGCGACGTGGTCCTTGACCAGCGCGCCGGGGGTGGCGGCGTAGCCGAAGGTGCCCCGGGTGTCGGGGGCGTCGGCGGACGAGGGCTGGATGCCGAAGGTCTGCGCGACGGGCGGCGCGCCCTGGGCCGGGGCCTGCGCGGGTGCGCTCTGACCGGGGGACGGCTGCGCCGGGGGATCCTCCGCGTGCGCGGTCCCCTGGAGCACGGTCAGGGCGAGCAGGGCCGGGGTGGCGAGTGCCAGGAGCCATCGGCGCATCGGCGGCGTCATCCTCGCTTGTCGGTACGGGAGTTGGGCACCGGCGGCCCGGCGGTCCAGAGCTGACACAGTGTCGCCTGGACCGCCCGGCCGCCGGGTTACGAACGCACGCTGACCCGGTGAACTACCGGCGTCAGATCGCGGTCAGGGTGAGCAGGCCCTGGTAGGTGCCGGCCTGGGTGGAGGTCGGCGCCAGCAGGGTGAGGTCGGCGCCGAGCTTGGCGGTGCCGAGGCCGGTCGCGGTGGCCAGGGTGCGGGACGACTTCAGGCCGTACGGGCCGCTGTCGTTGGCCTCGACCGCGTTGGCCGGGTTGACCGTGCCGCCCAGGGTGACCTTGAGGCCGTCGCCCTTGGAGACCAGGCTCGGGGCCCAGCCCAGGTTCTGCGCGTTGATCACGTTGGCGCCCGAGTTGAACTGGGCGACCTGGCCGCTGACCGACCAGCCCGGGGCACCGGCACGGGTGTCCGTGACGGTGACGGTCTGGATGGCGCCACCGGTGGAGTACAGGGTGCTGGTGCTGTTCAGCGCCAGCGGGGGCAGCGTGACGTTGGTGCCGGCCACGCTGATCACCAGGGCGCCGGGGGCGACCGAGGTGGTGATGGTCTCGAAGACCGGGGACGGCGGGGTCGGGCCGCCCGGGTTCGGCGGGGTCACCACGGGGGTGACGGTGAAGGCCACCGTGCTGGAGGTGGAGGACGCGAAGTCGGCCGGGGCGGCCGGGGTGAACTCGGCGGTGAAGGCGTGGTCGCCCTCGGCCAGGGTCGCGGTGGTGAACTCGCAGGCGCCGGCCACCACGGTCTGGGTGCCGAGCACGGTGCCGTTGTCCTTGAACGCGACGGTGCCCGCGGCGCCCGGGGTGACGTTGGCGCTGAGCTTGACCGGGGTGTTCTTGGCGGCCGAGCCGGCGGGCGAGACGGCCAGCGCGGTGGTGGTCGCCGCGGCGCCCTTCGGGCTGATGGTGTAGGCCACCGCCGCGGCGGTGGAGCCGAGGAAGCCGGTGCTGGAGGAGGTGAAGACCGCCGACAGCTGGTGGGCGCCCTCGGTCAGCGCGTTGGTGGTCAGGGTGGCCTGGCCGGCGTTGACCGCGACCGGGGAGCCGACCGGGTTGGCGCCGTCCAGGAACTGCACGGTGCCGGGGGCGGCCGGGGAGACGGCGGCGGTCAGCGTGACGTCGCTGCCCACGGTGGCCGAGCCGTTCGGGGTGGCCGACACGGTGGTCGTGGTGGCCACCGCGACCGGGGCGTTCGGGTCGGTCGAGGTGAAGTTGGTGGCGTTGGACATCCAGATCGCGCCGACGAAGTCACCGTAGTAGGTGGCGCCGACCTTGTTGCGGCAGCGCAGGCGGAACTCGTACTTGCCGGAGAGCTCGGCGATGCCGTTGGCCTGGGCGTAGCCGCGCAGGGTGTTGGAGAGCGGGACGGTCACCTTGCCCTGGGCGTCGGCCGGGAAGCCGTCCTTGGACTGGTTCGAGGTGGCGCCGTAGCCGTCGGCCGGGAAGCCCTGGCCGAGCACCAGGACCTGGAGGTTGGTGCCCGAGGTGCAGGCGCCCGAGGCGGTCACGGTCAGACCCTCGTCGACGGTGCCGGCGTTCGGGTTGACGACCAGGCTGCCGATGGTCGGGCTGTCGGCCGCGTGGGCGGCGACGGAGCCGAGCATGGTGATGGAGCCGGCGGCCAGCAGGGTGGCCGCGCTGACCGCGATGGTGCGGGTGATCCGGATGCTCACGGTGGAGTTCGCCTTTCAGGCGTCAGTGGAGCGTTTCTGAGGGTGTTTCGGGCCCGTGGTGCGGGCCGGGTGTTGCTCAGACCGGTGGAGCTGTGGCCAGGTCAGCCGGTGACGCGCGAGATGTCGCCGCAGTTGGCGTTCACGCCGAAGCCGTACTGCTTGACGATGGCGGCGCGCTTGCAGATCTCGGAGTTCGAGCCGACGAAGACGTCCTTCCAGGGGCTGTTCGCCACCTGGGAGGTCGGGATGACGTTGTAGACGTCACGGGTGGCGGCCGCGCTGGAGTTCAGCAGCACCGACGGCACGCCGTTGATGTTGCCGAGCTGGGCGGAGCCGCGGATGTCGGCGATGGTGGAGGAGGCCTGCGCGATGTACTGGGCGATCGAGAACGGCACCAGCGACTTGGTGTCGAGGACGCGGCCGTCGTGCTCCTCGATCTTCTTGCCGCCCTTGGTGTCGGTCACGCAGGGGTACTTGTTGGCGCTGATGTCCGACTCGGTGATGCCGACCACGGTGAGCCAGAAGGCACGGGTGCCCGAACCCGGCTGCGGGAGCAGCGGCTTGATGTCCCAGTTCGGGCCGGTGCCGACGTAGCCCGGGTCGCAGCTGTAGATCGAGTGCAGGTCGGCGGTGGAGAGGTCGAGGGCGACCTCGGAGCCGGAGGAGACGGCGTAGGTGACGCCGTCCACCGCGAACGGGACGTAGGTCAGGCCCGGGGTGACGGCGGCCAGGTTCAGGCTGGAGGAGCGGGCGAAGTCGAGGCAGCCGTTGCCCAGGTTGAGCTGGTTGACCAGCGCGGTGCGGCCGGCGCCGGAGCCGTTCGGGCGGGCGACCGACTGGCACGCGGCCGCCGCCTTGGTGGCGATGGTGGCGGTGCCCAGCGCGTTGTAGGAGGCCACCACCTTCTGGCCGCCGAGGGTGATGTCGTTGGCCATGGCGTTCATGACGCCCTGGGTGGTGTCGGAGCCGACACCCGCCAGCTGGCGGTAGACCGGGGCGCCCGACGGGTCGGCCTGCGCGGTGCCGGTGCTACCCAGCACCAGGCCCAGACCGGCGGCAACGGTCACACACTTGGCGAGGTTGCTCTTGGTGGGAGAGTTCACGGTTCCTTCTTCCTACGGGCAGCTCTCGGGCACGGCCGGAGGGTCTCCGGCCGTGTGGCGCACCTGCGTTGACGGTGGATCGATGGTTCGGTGGTCTGTGGGCCCGCGCCCGGGTCAGTGCCGCCGCCTGCGCAGCAGGTGCGGCACGGCCACGCCGCCGACGGCTGCGAGCACTCCGGCGATCAGGGTGCCGAGCAGGACGTAGCGGGCGGAGCCGACCTTGGTCTCGGCGGTCTTGCCGACCGGGGCGGCGGACGGGGTGGCGGAGAGCAGGACCGGGCTGCGGGAGGGCTCGGGGCTCGGCGGCGGCGGACTCAGCGGAGCCGTGTCCACCGGGGCGCCGCCCGAGCCGCCGGAGCCGCCGCCCGTACCGGCACCGCTGCCGGAGCCGGTCCCGGCACCGGAGGCGGGCGTCACCCCGACCGGGGCGGTGGGGAGTTGGACGACCGTGCTCCCGCTCGCCGAGGCGGAGGGCCGGGCGGTCGCCGAGGCGGACCCGGAGGCCGTGGGCGAGGCGGAGGTGCTCGGCTTGGGGCTCGGCTCCGCCTTCCCCGCCGCGAACTCGATCGCGTCGGCGACCAGTCTGGCCTGGCTGCGCATCCGCTCGGGCAACGGGACGTAGCCAACGGGCAACTGTCCGGCGGCGACACCCGGCTCCTGGCCGGGGCCGGCCGCGTAGCGCAGCAGGTCGGCGTAGGACTTGCCCGCCTCGGGGGTGATCTGCGAGGGCACGGTGGCGGCGAAGGTGGTCAGGGTCAGCGGGTAGCCGCCGGCCACCTCCGCCCACGGCGGGATCACCGAGATGGTGGTCACCGACTCGGGCATCGTGCCGTTGGCCATGGCCAGCATGGAGGCGTCCGTCGGGGTGACGAACTCACCCTTGGCGTTGCGGATCTGAGCGGTGCTCAGACCGAACCGGGCCGCCTGGGCGGTGGTGGTCAGGGCCATCAGGGCGCGCAGGCCCTGCGGCTGCGGCGAGCCCTTCTTGAGCTGGCCGGGGATCACGGTGGCGTCCCAGACCGACTTGCCCAGGCCGTCCCCGCGGGCGATGCCCCGGGCACCCTCGCGCATGCTGGGGGCGTAGGCGTGCGAGTCCAGGTTGCACCAGGCCGGGCGGCCGTCCGGGTCGTCCGGGAACTCCAGGCAGTAGACGTCCTGCTTGGGGTAGTTGGAGCGCGGGTAGGTGGTGCCGACCTTGATCCAGGCCTTGTTGATGGTGTCCTTCCAGACCGCGTGCTTCTCGCCGCGCAGGAAGGCGGCCGCCTCCGGGTCCTTCAGCAGCCACATCCAGACCAGCTGGGCGGCGTCGCTGTCGCCGTTGGGCAGCAGCAGGTCGGCGACCCGGGTCGGGAAGTACAGGTCCTTGAAGTACGGGTTGAGCGCCAGGAATTCGGGGTCGGTCAGCAGGTCGACCGGGTTCTCCGCCGGCACGTCCGGGTCGAAGGGGTTGACCGACTGCTGGTAGCTCTGGGTCATCAGCTTGGCGATGAGCCGGGGCGTCAGCTTGAGGTCGTGGATGCGCTGGCCGTCCTTCTTCTTCTTGTCCTCCGGCGTGCGGACGCCGGACTGGCTCTCGATGTCGAAGGCGAAGGTCAGCCCGGAGAGGGCGACCGGCGCGTAGTACGGCGTCCGGCCGGGCCGGTCCTCCTCGCGGGCCTGCGGGATGCCGAGGTAGGACAGGCCGGGGTCGTCCTGGTTGAGCTGGTTGCGGGCCAGGTGGTCGGCGATCTGGGTGTAGCTGAAGATCCCGCCCGCCTGGCGGCAGAGCACCGGCTGCCAGCGCCACATCGCCTCGGCGGCCATCTCGGTTCCGTTGGTGGGCCGTTCGGAGCTTCCGATCGGGCAGGACAGGCCGACCCGCTCGAAGCTCAGCGGCACCACCAGCCGCTTCTCCCAGTTGGTGAAGGAGAGCGGGCTGGTCTGGAGCTTGCCGGAGGAGCCGGTCGGCACCTCGTTGTTCACCTCGATCTCGCCGCGCGGCACGATCACCAGCCAGCAGCGGCGCGGGGTCGCGTCGGCCGGGGCGCCGGCCGGGGTCTGGCCGCAGCCCAGGCCCGGTGCCTCCATGCCGGTCTGCATCTCGAAGTCGATCTGGCCGGAGCCGTCGGCCCGGGTCGGCCCGAACGGCACCTCGTTGGTGGTCTGCGCGTCGTAGTACTGGCTCGCGCCGCCGCTCTCGGCCGGGCCGCCGTTGGAGGGCCGGAACGGCACATAGATGTTCTTGGTCGGGTGCTCCTGGTAGAGCGGGTCGGCCTTGTCCTCGAGTGCGCCCGCGTTGAGCTGACGGGTGCTCACGAAGTCGCCGGCGGAGATCCGCGGGTCCCCCTTGGTGGCACCGTACTGGCACTGCTCGCGGCTCGGGCCGCTGTCCTCGTCGCCCCAGCACTGCATGAACTGGAGGTAGTGACGGGCCAGGATCATCGGGCTCGGCCAGGTCGGCCTGCCTCCGGTCCAGGTCACCTGGACGGACTCGTTCACCAGGTGCGCGGTCTGGTGGACCGTCACCTCCAGGCCGGCGAACTCGCCGGAGCCGGTCACCGTGACCGGCCGCTGGTCGCTCTCCGACCCGGCTCCGGCCTCGGCCAGCCGGGCCGCGCCGGGGGCCGCCGCCGACAGGGCCGGCGCAGCGGCCGCCGAGCCCGCACCGGAGCCGGCCGCCGGCGTGGCGGCCCTGCCGGTGGGCGGGGCGTCGGCCGCGATGGTGGGCTCGCCGGACGGGCGCTGCCCGTCGATCGGGACCGGGGCCCCGGTGATCGGGTCCACCGGGATCTCGGGGGTGGCCGAACCGCCGGCCGCCACCCGCACCGGCGCCGAGCCGGGCCCGGCCGACAGCGCGACACCACCGGCGACGGCCAGCACCAGGGCGAACGCCCCGGCCGTGCGGACCACCCGCCGGAGCGGACGCGCACCCCGGGCCGTGCCACCGGCCCCGCTCCCGGCCTCGTCCCGGCCCGGCCGCCCCGCCACGGCGAGGTCGTCCTGCGGCGGGTGCCCGTGTGTCCGACGGAGCCTCATCGGCCCTCCCCCCGGCGACGGGCGGCCCGGCCGGCCACCAGCGGCGGCAGCACGATGACCGCGCCGAGCAGCAGACCGGCCACCAGCATCAGCGAGTGCCGCAGGCCGCTGCTGGCGGAAGCGGCGATCTCCACCTGGGTCGCGGACACCTGCTGGCCGCCGTCGCCGCCACCGGCCGCGCCACCACCCCCGCCCCCGAGCGCCGGGTCTCCGCCGCCGAGCGCGGGATCACCCTGCCCGGGCGTCGCGCCCCCACGCGTCGACAGTTCCACGACGCCCGGCGGGAAGGGAGC
>NZ_JBSGEL010000034.1:0-85682 GCF_053602875.1 Kitasatospora sp. NPDC004289
CACCACGTCGGCGCGGTAGTCGATGGACCAGCCGGCGTCCAGCGCCCGCCACGCGAGGTCGGTCTCCTCGTGGGCGTAGAAGAACTCCGCGGGCACCGCGCCCCTGGTGTAACCAATTTCCTAGACCCCGGCGACGTTGCCCCAGACCTTGTGGAAGTCGGGCCGCTCGTCGGCGGTGACGTCCCGCATCGTGCGCAGCCGCGCCCGCATCTCGTCCGTCGGGAACATCAACGGCTCCTCCGCCAGCGCCGCCACCTCCGGGTCCTCGCTCTTCGCCAGAACGTCCCGCGCGGCCGGCACCGGGCAGATGTACTGCACCGCCGCCGCCAGCTCCGCCGCCACCTCGGGCTGGTAGTAGTAGTCGATCAGCAGCTCGGCGTTGGTCTTGTGGGCGGCCCGGTTCGGCACCAGCAGGCTCTCGGCCCACAGCTCGCCGCCCTCCTCCGGCACCACGAACTCGATGTCCGGGTTCTCCGCCTTCAGCTGGATCGCGTCGCCGGAGTACGCCTGGCAGGCGACCGCCGCACCCGACGCCAGGTCGCTGGTGTAGTCGTTGCCGGTGAACCGCCGGACGTGCTTGGTGTCCACCATCTTCTGGACCAGCGCCATCGCCTTGTGCGCGTCGTCCGCCGTGAACTTCGCGATGTCCGCGCCCTGGGCCAGCATCAGCATGCCGATCGCCTCGTCCATCCCGGCGAACAGCGTGACCCGGCCCTTCAGGTCGGGGGCCCACAGGTCCGCCGTCGACTTGAGCTCCCGCCCCAGCGCCTTGCGGTTGTAGGCGATCCCGGTGATGCCGGACTGCCACGGCACGCTGTGCCGGCGCCCCGGGTCCCAGGCCGGGGAGGCCAGCTGCGGGTCGAGGTGCTTGGTGACGTTGGGCAGGTTGGCGGCCTCGTACTGCTGGACCCAGCCCAGCGAGACGTACCGCCCGGCCATCCAGTCGCTGACCACCATCAGGTCGCGGCCCGGGTCCCCGCCCTGGGCCAGCACCGGGCTGATCTTGCCGAAGAACTCGTCGTTGTCGTTGATGTCCTCGGTGTAGCTGACCTCGATCCCGGCGTCCTTGGCGAAGGCGTCCAGGGTCGGGCGCCCGCCCTTGTCGTCGGTGTCGATGTACTGCGTCCAGTTGGAGAACTGGAGCGACTTGTCCTGCTCCGACTTGTCCGGCCCCGCGCGGCGCTCCTCCGGGACGTACGCGGCGGGGATGCCGCAGGCGGAGAGGCTCAGCAGGCCGGCGGTGCCCAGCAGGGCGCGGCGGGTGAAGGTCATCAGCGGGTCTCCGAGCAAAGGGGCGGCCCCGGGCCGGTAGCCCGGGGCCGTGCCGAACGGTACGTCAGACGGTGTGCGCGTCGGTGAGGTTGAGCACCTCGTCCAGGATGGCGAGGCCGGTCTTGGCCTCCTCCTCGCTCACGTTGCACGGCGGCACCACGTGGAAGCGGTTCATGTTCACGAACGGCCACAGGCCGCGCTTCTTGCAGGCGGCGGCCAGCTCGGCCATCGGGGCGTTCGCGGGGCCGGCCGCGTTGTACGGCACCAGCGGCTCGCGGGTCTGACGGTCCTTCACCAGGTCCAGCGCCCAGAACACGCCCAGGCCGCGGACCTCGCCGATCGAGGGGTGACGCTCCGCCAGCTCGCGCAGGCCGGGGCCGATCACCGTCTCGCCGATGTGCTTGGCGTGCTCCACGATGCCCTCCTCGGCCATCGTGGTGATGGTCGCGACGGCGGAGGCGCAGGCCAGCGGGTGGCCGGAGTAGGTGAGGCCGCCGGGGAAGACCCGCTCGGCGAAGGTGGCCGCGATCTCGGCCGAGATGGCCACGCCGCCGAGCGGCAGGTAGCCGGAGTTGACGCCCTTGGCGAAGGTCAGCAGGTCCGGGGTGACGTTCCAGTGGTCGGCGGCGAACCACGCGCCGGTGCGGCCGAAGCCGGCCATCACCTCGTCGAGGATGAAGACGATGCCGTAGCGGTCGCAGATCTCCCGGACGCCCGCCAGGTAGCCGGCCGGCGGGATCAGGATGCCTGCGGTGCCGACCACGGTCTCCAGGATGATCGCGGCGACGGTGCCGGGGCCCTCGAAGGCGATGGTCTGCTCGAGGTGGGCGAGCGCGCGCTCGCACTCCTGGGCCTCGTTCTCGGCGTGGAAGTTGGAGCGGTAGGCGTACGGGCCCCAGAAGTGCACGATGCCGGAGACGCCGGTCTCGTTGGCCCAGCGACGGGGGTCGCCGGTCAGCGTGATCGCGTTGGCGGTGGCGCCGTGGTACGAGCGGTAGGTGGCCAGCACCTTGTGGCGGCCGGTGTGCAGCCGGGCCATCCGGATGGCGTTCTCGTTGGCCTCGGCGCCGCCGTTGGTGAAGAAGATCTTGTCCAGGTCGCCCGGGGTGCGCTCGGCGATGAGGCGGGCGGCCTCCGAGCGGGACTCCTCGGCGAAGCCGGGGGCGATGGTGCAGAGCTGGGCGGCCTTCTGCTGGATCGCGGCGACCACCTTGGGGTGCTGGTGACCGATGTTGGTGTTCACCAGCTGGGAGGAGAAGTCGAGGTAGCGGTTGCCCTCGTAGTCCCAGAAGTACGAGCCTTCGGCACCGGCCACCGCGAGGGGGTCGATCAGGGCCTGGGCGGACCACGAGTGGAAGACGTGCGCGCGGTCGGCGGCCTTGACGGCCTGCCCGGCAGCCGGATCAGCAGTGGGGATGCTCATGCCGGTAAGCCTAGGGAACCCCGGGCCTGACGTGCAGTTGCATCCTGTCAGGCGGACGCCGCGTCGCCCGACACCCTGACAAACACGAGGGGCGCGGAGCCAGTGGCCCCGCGCCCCTCACGCACTCAGAACCCTCAGAACACTCAGATCGCGGTCATGACGTGCTTGACCCGGGTGTAGTCCTCGAAGCCGTACGACGACAGGTCCTTGCCGTAGCCGGACTTCTTGAAGCCACCGTGCGGCATCTCCGCGACCAGCGGGATGTGGGTGTTGATCCAGACGCAGCCGAAGTCCAGGCGGCGGGACATCCGCATGGCGCGGGCGTGGTCCTTGGTCCAGACCGAGGAGGCCAGCGCGTACTCGACGCCGTTGGCGTAGCCGACGGCCTGGTCCTCGTCGGAGAACTTCTGCACGGTGATGACCGGGCCGAAGACCTCGTTCTGGATGATCTCGTCGTCCTGGTTCAGGCCGGAGACCACGGTCGGGGCGTAGAAGTAGCCGACCTCGCCGACCCGGTGGCCACCGGCCTCGACCTTGGCGTGGGCCGGCAGGCGCTCGATGAAGCCGGCCACCTGCTTGAGCTGGTTGGCGTTGTTCAGCGGGCCGTAGAGCACGTCCTCGTCGTCCACGCCGCCGGTCTTGGTCTCCGAGGCGGCCTTGGCCAGCGCGGCGACGAACTCGTCGTGGATCGACTCGTGCACCAGCACGCGGGTGGCGGCGGTGCAGTCCTGGCCGGCGTTGAAGTACCCGGCGACCGAGATGCCCTCGACGGCCTCGGCGATGTCGGCGTCCTCGAAGACCACGACCGGGGCCTTGCCGCCCAGCTCCAGGTGGACCCGCTTGACGTCCTTGGCGGCCGACTCGGCGACCTGGATGCCGGCGCGGACCGAGCCGGTGATGGAGGCCATCGCCGGGGTGGAGTGCTCGACCATCAGGCGGCCGGACTCGCGGTCACCGCAGATCACGTTGAAGATGCCGGCCGGCAGCTCCAGGTCCTTGAGCACGCCGCCGATGATCTCGGCCAGCAGCACGGTGGAGGCCGGGGTGGTGTCCGAGGGCTTGAGGACCACGGTGTTGCCCGCGGCGATGGCCGGGGCGAACTTCCACACGGCCATCATCATCGGGTAGTTCCACGGCGCGACCTGGGCGCAGACGCCGACCGGCTCGCGGCGGACGATCGAGGTCATGCCGTCCATGTACTCACCGGCGGCCTTGCCCTCCAGCAGACGGGCGGCGCCGGCGAAGAAGCGCAGCTGGTCCACCATCGGGCCGATCTCCTCGGAGAGGGTCAGCCCGCGCGGCTTGCCGGTGTTGCGGACCTCGGCGTCCACGATCTCGTCGGCGCGCGCCTCGACCGCGTCGGCGATCTTCAGCAGCAGCTTCTGCCGGGTGGAGGGGGTGGCGTCGCGCCAGGCCGGGAAGGCCGCGGCGGCGGCGTCCATGGCGGCGTCCACGTCGGCGGCGCCCGACAGCGGGGACGTCGCGTACACCTCGCCGGTGGTCGGGTCGATCACGTCGAGCGTGCGGCCGTCGGCCGCATCGACGAACTCACCGTTGACGTAGTTGCGCAGCGTCTGAAGCTCGCTCACGGAAGTCTCTCCTCGGTCGGGGCCTGCCACGTTGCAGGGACACCGGCGCCAGGGTACCTCTGGGCGCCGGGCGGCCGGCTGGGAAGCGCCGGTCCACGGTTGGGTGCGTACCCGCCTTCGCGTGTACCTGACCAGAGTAGCCGGTTGGCTTCCGTTCTCGACAGCCCATCGACATAAGGGCTACGTAATCCGCAGGCCAAATCGGAAACAGCGACGAAATCAGCAGCAGGAGCAGTTGCGCCTGACGAAACGATCAGGCACAGTGGCGACGTGGCCAACCGCGACCGGAACGCCAGCGTTCCCCTCGACGCCGCCTCCAAGGCGATCATCGAGCAGCTCCAGGAGGACGGGCGCCGCCCGTACGCCGCCATCGGCAAGGCCGTCGGCCTGTCCGAGGCGGCCGTGCGTCAGCGGGTCCAGAAGCTGCTCGACCAGGGCGTGATGCAGATCGTCGCCGTGACCGACCCCCTCACCGTCGGCTTCACCCGGCAGGCGATGGTCGGGATCAACGTCGAAGGTGACATCGAGCCCGTCGCCGACGCGCTGGCCGCCCTCGACGAGGTCGACTACGTGGTCTGCACCGCAGGCTCGTTCGACCTGCTGGCCGAGCTGGTCTGCGAGGACGACGAGCACCTGCTCGAACTGATCAACAAGCGCATCCGCGCCCTTCCCGGCGTGCGGAGCACCGAGAGCTTCGTTTACCTGAAGCTCCGGAAACAGACCTACACCTGGGGCACCAGATGACGGACCTTTCCAAGACCGCCTACGACCACCTGTGGATGCACTTCACCCGCATGTCGTCGTACGAGAAGAACCCCGTCCCCACCATCGTGCGTGGTGAGGGCGTCTACGTCTGGGACGACAAGGGCAAGAAGTACCTCGACGGCCTCGCCGGCCTGTTCGTGGTCCAGGCCGGTCACGGCCGCGAGGAGCTGGCCGAGGCCGCCGCCAAGCAGGCCAAGGAGCTCGCCTTCTTCCCGGTGTGGAGCTACGCCCACCCGAAGGCGATCGAGCTGGCCGAGCGCCTGGCCAACTACGCCCCGGGCGACCTGAACAAGGTCTTCTTCTCCACCGGTGGCGGCGAGGCCGTCGAGACCGCCTGGAAGCTGGCCAAGCAGTACTTCAAGCTGACCGGCAAGCCGACCAAGCACAAGGTCATCTCGCGCTCCATCGCGTACCACGGCACCCCGCAGGGCGCCCTGTCCATCACCGGCCTGCCGGGCCTGAAGGCCCCGTTCGAGCCGCTGGTGCCGGGCACCCACAAGGCGCCGAACACCAACATCTACCGCGCCCCCGAGTACCTCGCGGGCCCGGACGGCACCGTCGACCCGGAGTTCTACGGCCGCTGGGCCGCGGACCAGGTCGAGCAGGCCATCCTGTTCGAGGGCGCCGACACCGTCGCCGCCGTCTTCGTCGAGCCGGTGCAGAACGCCGGCGGCTGCTTCCCGCCGCCGCCCGGGTACTTCCAGCGCCTGCGCGAGATCTGCGACCGCCACGACGTGCTGCTGGTCTCGGACGAGGTCATCTGCGCCTTCGGCCGCCTGGGCACCATGTTCGGCGCCGACAAGTTCGGCTACCAGCCCGACATGATCACCTGCGCCAAGGGCATGACCTCGGGCTACAGCCCGATCGGCGCGACCATCATCTCGGACCGCCTGGCCGAGCCGTTCTACAAGGGCGACAACGCCTTCCTGCACGGCTACACCTTCGGTGGCCACCCGGTCTCCTCCGCGGTGGCGCTGGCCAACCTCGACATCTTCGAGCGCGAGGGCCTGAACCAGCACGTGCTCGACAACGAGTCGAAGTTCCTCGGCACCCTGGGCAAGCTCCACGACCTGCCGATCGTCGGCGACGTCCGCGGCAACGGGTACTTCTACGGCATCGAGCTCGTGAAGGACAAGGTCACCAAGGAGTCGTTCAACGACGACGAGATCGAGCGCGTGCTGTACGGCTTCCTCTCCAAGGAGCTGTACAACAACGGCCTCTACTGCCGCGCCGACGACCGTGGCGACCCGGTCATCCAGCTGGCGCCGCCGCTGATCTCCGACCAGTCGACCTTCGACGAGATCGAGCAGATCCTGCGCCAGACGCTGACCGACGCGTGGGCGAAGATCTGACGGCCTGACAGGCTCTCCGTCCCACCCTCCGCCCGAGGCGGCCTCCTTCCGGGGGCCGCCTCCGGCGTTTTCCGGTGATCAACACGCCGGATTCGTCACTCTTCGGACCGGAATGCGACCTGAACGGCTCAGTGTGCCGCAACCCCGACCCGCCCCGGTCGTTCTAATCTGACGACTGTCATATCCGCGTTCGGCACAGGATGGACCTCATGTCAGCGGCCCCGCCCGACAACGACGTGCTCTGGGCCCGGGGGATCGTCAAGTCCCACCACGGCACCCCCGCCCTCCGCGGCGTCTCGATCGGCGTCCGGGAGGGCGAGGTCCTCGCCGTCACCGGCCCCCGCGGCTCCGGCAAGAGCACCCTGCTCGGCTGCCTCTCCGGCCTGCTCCCCGTGGACGAGGGCGAGGTCTGGTTCAACAGCTCCCCCGTGCACACCCTCGGCCGGGCCGGCCGCGAGCGGCTGCGCCGCGAACGCTTCGGCTTCGTCGGCTCCGAGCCGCACCTCGTGCCGGAGCTCACCGCCCGCGAGAACGTCGCCCTGCCCCTGCTGCTCTCCGGCGTCGGCCACAAGGCGGCCCACACCGCGGCCGCCGAGTGGCTGGAGCGGCTCGACGTGGCCGAGCACGCCAAGCAGCGCCCGGCCGAACTGATGCAGAGCCAGCGCCAGCGGATCGCGGTCGCCCGGGCCCTGGCCCCGCTGCCGCCGGTGGTCTTCGCCGACGACCCCACCGCCCCGCTGCACCGCGAGGCCCAGGACCAGGTCCTGCGGATACTGGCGACCGCCGCCCGCTCCCACCAGCTCACCCTGGTGCTCGCCACCCACGACCCGGAGCTCGCCCGGTACGCCGACCGCACCGTCGCACTCGCCGACGGCCGGCTCACCGGGCCCGCCGTCCCGGTCGGCCGGGGCACGGCACCGCAGAACCTGAACGGCCACGGCCCCGCCACCGCCGTACCCGCGGGGCGCTGAGCATGCTCTATCTCCGCCTGGCCCGCGGCTACCGGGCCGCCGACCTGCTCCGCTGGCTCCTCACCGCGACCGCCGCCGCCCTGGTGGCGGCGCTGCTGCTGCGCGCCCTCGGCCGCGCCCTCGGCACCCCCGGCACCGACGCCCTCCCCCGGCTGCTCTGGTGCCTGCCGGCCCTGGCCGCCGTCGGCTGGTTCGCCGCCGCGGCCGCCCGCGCGGTGCCCGCCGCCCGGCCCGAGCGGATCCGGGGCCTCACCGCTGCCGGAGCCGGCCCGGTCCGCATCCGGCTGCTGATCGCCGGCGAGATCGCCCTCGCCTGCACTGCGGGCAGCCTGCTCGCCCTGCTCGCCTTCCTGGTGCTGCGCAACGACATCGCCGGCCCCTCGCTCGCCGCCGACCTCGGCATGGGCACCCCCCTCCCGGCGGCCGCGCCGGTCACCCTGCTGGCCCTCGTCCCGCTCGCTGCGGGCCTGTGCGCCGCACTCGCCGTCCCGGCCGCCGACCCGCTGCCCACCGGCGCCGAGACCACCGCCCGCACCGGCTTCCCGACCGCCCTGACCGCCACCGGCCTCGGCCTCCTGGTGGCCGGCGCGGCCCTGGAGCTCTACGGCCTGCGGCCCGGCGCCGCCGCCGACGGCCGCCCGGTCGACCTGCCCGGCGGCCTCGGCGACACCAGCCACGCCGCCCTCGCCGGCTGGGCCATGGCCGCACTGGGCCTGGCCCTGCTCACCGGGCCGCTGCTCGCCCTGGCGGGCCGGGTGCTCGCCCTCGGCCGCCCGAGCCCGCTCCGACTGCTGGCCGGCCGGGGCCTCACCGCCGAGGCCCGCCGGCTCGCCGTCCCGCTCGCGGTGCTCGCCCTCACCGCGGCCACCGTGCTCACCGCCTTCCGCCACTGGGGCGACCGCCCCGGCACCGGCGAGGCGCTGACCGCCCTGGCCGCCGTCCTGGTGATCGCCTGCGCGGCGGCCGCCGCGGTCGCCCGGGCCAACGAGGTCCGCCACTCCCGACGGGCCGTCAGCTCCACCCTGCTCCGCCTCGGCGCCGCCCCCGGGCTGCTCCTCGGCGCCGCCGTCCTCCGGGTGCTCACCGCCGGGACGGTGCTGCTGCTGACCGGCGGCCTGACCGCCGCCCTGGCGGCCGGCGCGCTCTCCTGACCCCCGGTCATGCCGAAGGGCCCGGCGGACTCACCGTCCGCCGGGCCCTTCGCCGTACGCCCTGACCGCTCGTCAGCCGGCCGCCGCCAGCTGCCCGCAGGCGCCGTCGATCTCCTGGCCGCGGGTGTCCCGGACCGTGGTCGGCACGCCGTGCGACTGGAGGCGGCGGACGAACTCCCGCTCGTCCTCCGGCCGCGAGGCGGTCCACTTCGAACCCGGCGTCGGGTTCAGCGGGATCAGGTTCACGTGCACCCGGTGGTTCTTGATCAGACGGCCGAGCAGGTCCGCCCGCCACGCCTGGTCGTTGATGTCCTTGATCAGCGCGTACTCGATGGAGATCCGGCGCCCGGACTTCTCCGCGTAGTTCCACGCGGCGTCCAGCACCTCCTCGACCTTCCACCGGGTGTTCACCGGCACCAGCTCGTCGCGCAGCTCGTCGTCCGGCGCGTGCAGCGAGAGCGCGAGGCGGCAGGAGAGCCCCTCGTCCGCGAACCGGTACATCGCCGGGACGAGGCCGACGGTCGAGACCGTGATGCCGCGCTGGGAGAGCCCGAAGCCGTCCGGCGCCGGGTCGGTCAGCCGGCGGATCGAGGCCAGCACCCGGTTGTAGTTGGCGAGCGGCTCGCCCATTCCCATGAAGACCACGTTCGACAGCCGCGCCTCACCGCCCGGCATCTCCCCGGAGCGCAGCGAACGCATCCCGGCGGCGATCTGCTCCACGATCTCGGCGGTGGAGAGGTTCCGGGTCAGCCCGGCCTGCCCGGTCGCGCAGAACGGGCAGTTCATCCCGCAGCCGGCCTGCGAGCTGATGCACATGGTGACCCGGTCCGGGTAGCGCATCAGCACCGACTCGACCAGCACGCCGTCGAACAGCTTCCACAGCGTCTTGCGGGTCTCGTCGTCGTCGCAGGACACGTGCCGGACCACCGACATCAGGTCCGGCAGCAGCGCCTCGGTCAGCTTCTCGCGGCTGGCGGCCGGCATGTCCGTCCACTGCGAGGGGTCGTTCGAGAGGCGGCCGAAGTAGTGGTTCGACAGCTGCTTGGCGCGGAACGGCTGCTCGCCCAGCTCGGCGACGGCCGCCTTCCGCTCGTCGGCGGACAGGTCGGCGAGGTGTCGCGGGGGCTTGGCGCCGCGCGGCGCAGCGAAGGTGAGTTCTCCGGGCTTAGGCATGATTCATCCAGTGTCGCAGATCGAAAAGGCCCCGGACGCTACGGCGTCCGGGGCCCTCCTGAGGGTGCGTCAGCGCGGCCGGTCAGCTGCCGACGAAGGCGGCGAGCAGGAGCCAGACCACCGGGGCGGTCGGCAGCAGCGAGTCCAGCCGGTCCATGATGCCGCCGTGGCCGGGGAGCAGGGTGCCCATGTCCTTGATGCCGAGGTCGCGCTTGATCATCGACTCGGCCAGGTCGCCCAGGGTGGCGGTGACGGCCGCGCAGGCGCCCAGGATCAGGCCCTGCCACCAGACGCCGTCGTCGATCACGTACTGCATCAGCAGCGCGCCCGCGATCATCGACAGCCCGATGCCGCCGGCCAGGCCCTCCCGGGTCTTGCCCGGGCTGATGGTGGGGGCCAGCTTGTTCTTGCCGAACTTGTAGCCGACCGCGTAGGCGCCGGTGTCGCTGCAGATGGTGACGACCAGGAAGAGCAGGATGCGCCACGGCCCGTCGTCGGCCGCCAGCATCATCACCACGAAGGTGGCCAGGAACGGCACGTAGAAGGCGGTGAAGATGCCCGCCGTTATGTCGCGCAGGTAGTTCTCCGGCGGCTGCGACATCCGCCAGACCATCACCGCGAGCCCGGTCAGCGCCAGCGCGGCGGCGGCCCACTCGGGCCCGGCCCAGTAGCCGGCCGCCAGCATCGCGATGCCGCCCGCCACCAGTGGCACCAGCGGGACGCTGACCTGCTTGCGCTCGGTGAGCCGGCTGGTGAGCTCCCAGATGCCGACCCCGACCGCGGCCATCACCACGAAGAGGAAGAGCACCTTCACGAAGAACAGCGAGGCCACGATGACCGCACCGAGGCCGACCCCGACTCCTATCGCCGCCTGGAGGTTGCGGCCGCCCCGCTGCTTGCGGGGCTGCTGGTCGGGCTGGGCCACGGCTGTCTCCTGCCCTGGGGCGGACGTCGGGGTGGGATGGTGCGGCATGACAGGAGTCTGTGCCGGGGTGCCCGGTCGGTACACCGGGCGCTGCCGCGCGTGACCCGTTTGGGGTGCACCGACCCCCGGGCCGGAGGACTCCGGCCCGGGGGCGGTCGCAGCAGAGCGGTCGGGCGCCGAGGCCGGGCGCCCGGGAGCGTCGTGCATCAGACCTCGAGCAGCTCGGCTTCCTTGTGCTTCAGCAGCTCGTCGATCTGCGCCACGTGGCGGGCGGTGACGTCGTCGAGCTCCTTCTCGGCGCGGCGGCCGTCGTCCTCGCCGATCTCGCCGTCCTTCACCAGCTTGTCGATGCCGTCCTTGGCCTTGCGGCGGATGGAGCGGATCGAGACCTTGGCGTCCTCGCCCTTGCCGCGGGCCTGCTTGATGTACTCGCGACGGCGCTCCTCGGTGAGGACCGGCAGCACCACGCGGATGATCGAGCCGTCGTTGGACGGGTTGACGCCCAGGTCGGAGTCGCGGATCGCGGTCTCGATGTTCTTGAGCGCGGTCTTGTCGAACGGCGTGACGACCGCCATCCGGGGCTCCGGCACCGAGAACGAGGCCAGCTGGTTGATCGGCGTCAGCGCGCCGTAGTAGTCCGCGACGATCTTGGCGAACATCGCGGGGTGGGCCCGGCCGGTCCGGATGGCCGCGAAGTCGTCCTTCGCAACCTGGACGGCCTTCTCCATCTTCTCCTCGGCCTCGAAGAGGATCTCTTCGGTCACTGTCTGCTCCCTGTCCCGTACATCTGCTGTTGTCCCGTACCGGTTGGTGCCCCGGACGGCTGGTTGCTGCTCAGGTGACGGCCCGCCGGCTGACCGACCGTCGGCTGACGACCGCTCAGGCCCGTACGGAATCCTGGCTGATGAGTGTGCCGATCTTCTCACTCTTCACCGCGCGGGCGATATTGCCCTCCGCCAGCAGCTCGAAGACCAGGATCGGCAGGTCGTTGTCCTTGCACAGCGTGATGGCGGTCAGGTCGGCCACCTTGAGGTCCCGCGAGATGACCTCGGTGTAGTCGAGCGAGTCGAACTTGACCGCCCCGGGGTTGGTGCGGGGGTCGGAGTCGTACACGCCGTCGACGCCGTTCTTGCCCATCAGCAGCACCTCGGCGTGGATCTCCAGGGCGCGCTGCACGGCGGTGGTGTCGGTGGAGAAGTACGGCATGCCCATACCGGCGCCGAAGATGACCACGCGGCCCTTCTCCAGGTGCCGGACGGCCCGCAGCGGGAGGTAGGGCTCGGCGACCTGGCCCATGGTGATGGCGGTCTGGACCCGGGTCTCGATGCCTTCCTTGATCAGGAAGTCCTGGAGCGCCAGGCAGTTCATCACGGTGCCCAGCATGCCCATGTAGTCGGAGCGGGCCCGGTCCATGCCGCGGACCTGGAGCTCGGCGCCCCGGAAGAAGTTGCCGCCGCCGATCACGACCGCCACCTCGGTGCCGCCCCGGACCACCGTGGCGATCTCGCGGGCGATCTTGTGCACCACGTCCGGATCGACGCCGAGGCCACCGCCACCGGCGAACGCCTCACCGGACAGCTTGAGCAGTACCCGGCGGCGGCCGCCGTCCTGCCCGGTCTCCTGCGTCTCCGTCATCGACTTCTCCTTCTCCACCTACTGGTCCGCAGGCGGGGCCACCGGCGGGCGCTGCCGGGCCCCTTGACCTGCGCGTACACGCGAGGAGGCCACTGCCGCGGGAACCGGTACGGTCTCCTGCACGGCAATGGCCTCCTCGTCGTTCATGGTGCCGACGTGGCCCGCCCGTTGACTTCGTGGCGCTGGTCGAGCCAGTTCGGCGCGTTCCTGGCCGCACCTGTGGTGGGCGGCCGGGCGGTTCCTACCTTAGGCGGGAAGCGCTCGGAACGGGTCTCAGGCGCCGACGCGGAAGCGGGCGAAGCGCTTGAGGGTGACGCCGTTCTCCTCGAGAACCTTGGCGACGGTCTTCTTGTTGTCCTTCGCGAAGGCCTGCTCCAGAACGGAGTTCTCCTTGACGAAGCCGGTGACGCGACCCTCGACGATCTTCGGCAGGGCGGCCTCGGGCTTGCCCTCCTCGCGAGCGGTGGCCTCGGCGACGCGGCGCTCGTTCTCGATGTCCTCGGCCGGGATCTCCTCGCGGGAGAGGTACTTCGGCGCGAAGGCGGCGATGTGCTGCGCGACGTCCTTGGCGACCTCGGCGTTCGGCTTGTCCAGCTCGACCAGGACGCCGATGGTGGGCGGCAGGTCCGGGTCGGACTTGTGCTGGTAGACCGCGACGAAGCCGTCACCGTCGAACTGGGCGAAGCGACGGAAGACGATCTTCTCGCCCAGGGTCGCGTTGGCCTCGTCCACGTACTGCTGGACGGTCTGGCCGGCGTTGATCTCGGAGGCCAGGGCGGCCTCGAGGTCGGCCGGGGAGGTGGCGGCGATGTGGGTGGCGATCGTGTTGGCGACCTCGACGAACTTGCCGCCCTTGGCGACGAAGTCGGTCTCGCAGTTGAGCTCGACCAGAACGCCGGACTGGGCGTCCTCGGCGATCACGGAGGCGACGGCGCCGTTGGAGGCGTCACGGCCCTCGCGCTTGGCAACGCCCTTCTGACCCTTGATGCGGAGCAGCTCGACGGCCTTCTCGACGTTGCCCTCGGCCTCGTCCAGAGCCTTCTTGCAGTCCATCATGCCGGCGCCGGTGAGCTCACGGAGCTTCTTGACGTCCGCGGCGGAGATGTTCGCCATGGTGTGAATCTCTTCTCGCGTCTCGCGTGTCTGCGGGGAGTGGTGCCGGGGTGGCGATGGCCAGGCCCCGGCACGGGAGAGAGGGGCACCTACCGGTGTCGTACCGGCGGGTGCCCCTCACCCTTGGTACGTCAGGCCTGCTCGGCCTCGACGGCCGGAGCCTCGGTGGCCTCGGCAGCGGGGGCCTCGACGGCCTCAGCGGCGGGAGCCTCGGCGGCGGCGGGAGCCTCCTCGGCCTTCTTCTCGCCCTCGAGGAGGTCCTTCTCCCAGTCGGCGAGCGGCTGGTCGGCGCCCGGCTCGGCCTTGACATCGCCCTTGGCGACACCGGCGCGGGACTTCAGGCCCTCGGCGACGGCGTCGGCGATGACGCGGGTCAGCAGGGTGACGGAGCGGATCGCGTCGTCGTTGCCGGGGATCTTGTAGTCGACCTCGTCCGGGTCACAGTTCGTGTCCAGGATGGCGACGACCGGGATGTTGAGCTTCCGGGCCTCGCCGACCGCGATGTGCTCCTTCTTGGTGTCCACGATCCAGACGGCGCTGGGAACGCGCTGCATGTCGCGGATACCGCCGAGGGTCTTCTCCAGCTTGTCGTGCTCGCGCTGGAGGACCAGGAGCTCCTTCTTGGTGAGGCCGGAGCCGGCCACGTCCGTGAAGTCGATCTCGCCGAGCTCCTTCAGGCGCTGCAGGCGCTTGTAGACGGTCGAGAAGTTGGTCAGCATGCCGCCGAGCCAGCGCTGGTTCACGTAGGGCATGCCCACGCGGGTGGCCTGCTCGGCGATGGCCTCCTGGGCCTGCTTCTTGGTGCCGACGAAGAGGACGCTGCCGCCGTGGGCAACGGTCTCCTTGACGAACTCGAAGGCGCGGTCGATGTAGTTCAGCGACTGCAGGAGGTCGATGATGTAGATGCCGTTGCGCTCCGTGAAGATGAAGCGCTTCATCTTCGGGTTCCAACGACGGGTCTGGTGACCGAAGTGGACGCCGCTCTCCAGCAGCTCCCGCATCGTGACGACGGCCATGGCCGTGCTCCTTGTGCTCTGCCCGGCGCGCCGGGTCCGTGCGGACCGCGGGGTGCCAGGGGTTCTCGGTTGTTCCGTGACGGTCGGGCGACCGTCACGCCTGACGCCCCGGACGTGCCGAGCCGCTCGGCCTGGCACAGGTCGGGACCGGAGTCCTGACCGCACCGGGCTCGGCGGACCGAGCGGCACTCGCACCGGGCTGGCGGCCTCCTCGCGGGTGGCCTGGCCGCCGGTGGCGGGGCGTGCGAAGTCGACCCGGGAGACCGGGTCGCGTGTGAAGTGTACGGGAAGCCCCGAGCGAGGAGCGACTCCGGCGGTGGCGGGAAGGGACTGGAGGACGGACTGCCGGGCCGCCCCGACCGCCCGGTCACCTCGGGTTCACCCCTGCGGGCGACGGCGGCCGTCCACAGGGACGGCCTTGTCCACAGGGCCGGGCCGGGCGGTGGTCCGGAGCTGGGCCGCTCGGGAGCCTGCACGGCATGACCGATCCTCTCGTCAGTCCTGTGGTTCCGTTTCCGTCCTCCTCTCCCCGGCCCCGGCCCCGGGTGCGCTCCTGGGGCCGGGCACGCTCCCGGGGATGGCCCGGGGCCGGTGCTAGGGCTCGCGCTGGGGCCCGGGACCGTCACCGGGACTGGGACCCGGGCTGGCTCCAGGGCTGGGACCGGCACCGGGGCTCGGGCTGGGGCTGGGACTGGGGCTGGGGCTCGGACCGGGCGAGGGTCCGGGCCCGGGACTTCCGGGGTGGGCTCGCCCTGCTACCCGGCGGGGACGGCTCCGGCCCGCCGGGCCGACCCGATCGACGGCTGGTGCTGTTGGCAGTCCTGCTGGCCGCGGTGCTGCTCGTCGGGGTGGAGCCGCCCACCGCTCACGGCACGGCTCGGGATGCGACTACGGGGGCGGCCCATGCACCCCGGGCTGTACCCCGGGCCGTGGTCGCTCCGGCGATCCGTCCTGCCGTCGGGCCGGGGCCCGGGCGGGCTTGGCCGGTGGGTGGACGGAGCGGGCTGCTGCAACGGTTCGACCCGCCGCCGGTCCGGTGGGCGGCCGGCCACCGGGGCGTCGACCTGGCGGCCTCGCTCGGCGACACCGTCCGGGCAGCCGCACCCGGGGTGGTGTCGTTCTCCGGGATGGTGGGCGGCCGACCGGTGGTGACGGTGACTCACCCCGGCTCAGGGAGCCCGGCCCTGCGGACCACCTACCTACCGGTCACCGGGCTCCCGGTCGGCACGGCGGTCTCGGCCGGGCAACCGATCGGGGTGCTGGCCGCCGGGGCCGGGCACTGCGCCAGCGACTGCCTGCACTGGGGGTTGCTGCGCGGGAAGCGCTACCTCGATCCGCTGGCCCTGCTGGGCACCGGGCGGGCCAGACTGCTGCCGCTCGACGTGCGCTGAGTCGGGCCGACCACCGTCACGTCGGCACGGGGCCGCCCTCAGGGGCGGCCTCCGTCAGTCCGCGGCCGGGGCTCCGGCCTGCCGCTGGGCAGCGGCGTCGGCAGTGATGGCGGCAGCGATGTCGGCGTCACCGTGGGCGGAAGCTTCACGGTGTGCCGGGCAGACACCGTGCAGCACCATCGACACGGCCGAGTCGGAGACCGGGCCGGAGCCCGGGCCACCCGGCCGCTCGGCCTGGCGCACGGCGGCCTCGACCACTCCCTGCAGCAGCGCGGCCGCCACCCTGGGCTGATCGTGCCCGAGGTCCTCCAAGGCCTGCACCACCAGGTCGACCAGGGTGTGGTGGGCCGCCCGGATCCGCTCGCGCGCCTCGTCGCTCAGTTCGAGCGCCGAGATCGCCACGACCGCACGGTGCCGAGGGTCCGCCGCGAGGGCGAGCTGCCCCCGGACATAGGCCTCGACCTTCTGCTCCGGGGCGTCCGAAGCGGCCATCCCGGCCTCGATCTCGGCAGCCCAGAGCGGGAAGTCGATGGCGCAGAGCTCTTCCACGACCGCCGCGCGCGAACGGAAGTACTCGTACACCGAGGAGCGTGCGAGACCGGCCTGCGCCGCGAGTGCGGGGAAGGTCAGCGCCTCCATGCCCCCCTCGGTGAGCAGCGTGCGGGCAGCATCGAGCAGCGCTGCGTGCTGCAGCTGGCGATGCTCGGCCACGGTGGCCGCCCGGATCTTAGGCACGCACCTACTGTACGGAGCCCGGAGCGCTCCGGTGACGGGGCCTCGCGAATCCGTCAGAGCACACCCGGCGCACCCGGCGCACGCCGCCCAGCGCGCGCTCCACCGAGGGTGGCTGCGAATCCGCCGGCGCCGTCCGCCGACCTGTCGGCCCATCAGCCGCGGGCCGACATCCGTGAGTGAGCCGTGGGCCGACATCCCGCACGGCGCGAGCTGCGGCCGCGAGCCGTCAGCAGATCTCGGAGAGCTTGGCCCGGAGCTGGATCACCGACTTGGTGTGGATCTGGCTGACCCTGCTCTCCGTGACGCCGAGCACCTGTCCGATCTCGGCGAGCGTGAGGCCCTCGTAGTAGTAGAGGGTCACCACCGTCTTCTCCCGCTCGGGGAGGGTGTTGACCGCCGTGGCCAGCAGCCGGCGCAGCTCGCGGTCCTCCGCCACCTCGACGGGATTGTCGGCGCCGGTGTCCTCCAGGGTGTCCATCAGGCTCAGCCGGTCACCTCCGTCCCCGGCCGGGTGCAGCAGTTCGTCCAGAGCCACCACGTTGGCGAGCGAGAGCTGGCTGAAGATCGCGTGCAGGTCCTCGATCGCGATCCCCATCTCGGCCGCGACCTCGGGTTCGTGCGGGGTTCGGCGAAGACGCGCCTCCAGCGTGGCGTAGGTCCGCTCCACCGCCTTGGCCTTCTGCCTGACGGAGCGTGGGATCCAGTCCAGCGCCCGCAGCTCGTCGATGATCGCGCCGCGGATGCGGCTGATGGCGTAGGTCTCGAACTTGATCGCGCGGTCGATGTCGAACTTCTCGATCGCGTCGATCAGGCCGAAGACCCCGGAGGAGACGAAGTCGGCCTGCTCGACGTTGGCGGGAAGCCCGACCCCGACCCGGCCGGCCACGTATTTGACCAATGGCGAGTAGTGCAGGATCAGTTGTTCCCGCAACCTGGCGTCGCCGGACTCCTTGTAGGAGCGCCAGAGCACCTCCAGAGCTGACCGTTCGTCAGTGGCAGCCCCCTCGGGGGGTGTAGCCGACGCCTGCTCACGCCGGGCGGCCGGCGCGCGGGCTCCCGTCGGGGCCGCCGCCTCCTCCGCGTTCCCCCTGGTGTGCGCCCGGCCGGCCTGCCGGGTCACACCCATCACGCCTGCTGCCTTGGCCGGTCCCTCGGCGGCCGGGCGCACCTCGGCCCCCGGCCCTGGCCCTCCCGAGGACCGGAGGCCACCGGTCACCCTGTGTCCGGGAATGTGTGTGGGCATACGTTGGTCTGCGCCGTTCTGCCGAGTCATGTGCTGATAGGGAAGCCACTGGGAGCGTAGCGTGATCGAGTCGCTGCACAGTGCTACCACCACTCGGTCGTCCCTCGATCCGGTGGTGCGATCGGCGCGTCGCGCTCCACCGGACCGGCGGGTCGTCACCCTCGTCCGGACCTCGCCCGGCGCGCGAGCCGCCAGTGGGCGCCGCACCTCTCGACGAAGCCAAGGGACCCCAACTCGTACAGCCGCTGCTGGACTTCGTCCTGAGACAGCCCCGCCTGCCGTGCCAGCCGCTCGAGCGGCGCGCCCTCGGCCGTGGCCGGGACCGCCTCCAACACCTTGGCCACGTTCGGCGTCAGCAGATCCCGGGGAAGAACCGGCCCGGACCGGCGCGGCGCGAGGTCGTCGCCGATTGCCCCGATCAGCTCGCTGACCTCCGCGGCGTCGGTGACCAAGGTGGCCGCGCCGCTGCGGATCAGGGCGTGGACCCCTGCCGAGAGCTCGGACGTGACAGGGCCGGCCACGCCCATGGTGTGCCGGTTGAGGTCACGGGCCCGGCGCGCCGTGCTCAGAGCGCCGCTGCGCAGGGCCGCCTCCACCACGACGGTGCCCCGGGTGAGGGCCGCGATGACGCGGTTCCGCAGGACGAAGCGGAACCGGTTGGGGTGCTCGCCAGGCGGCAGTTCGCTCAGCAGCAGCCCCTGCGCCGCGATCCGGGCGATCAGCTCGGAGTTGCCCGCCGGGTAGGCCACGTCCACCCCACTGGCCAGCACTGCGAGGGTCACACCGCCGACCGCGAGCGTGCCCCGGTGCGCCGCCGCGTCGATTCCGTACGCCGCCCCGGAGACCACCACCCAGCCCCGCTCGGCGAGTTGGGCCGCCAGCTCTCCGGCCACATGGGCCCCGTAGGAGGTGCAGGCCCGGGCTCCGACCATCGAGACCGACCGTAGGGCGAGCATCCGCAGGGAGCCCGAGCCTCGGATCCAGAGGCCGATCGGCCGGCCGTCCCCGAGGTCGTCGAGTTGGGAGGGCCACTCGGTGTCGCCCGGAATGATGAACCGCCCACCGAGTGATCGCACCCGTTCCAGGTCACCGTCAACGTCGATGAGCGGAAGTCTGGCCCGGTAGGCGGCGAGCCGGTCGGCGTCCAGGTCCAGGTACCCGGGCTCCGCCCTGCGGTGGATCGCCTCGACCAGGCTGGCCGCGCCGACCTGTCCGAGCCAGCGCCCGATCACGGCGTCGCCCGGCTCGATGAGGCGTGAGAGCGCGGCTCTGGCGCGCCGCTCGGGGTTGTCCTTCCAGGATGGAGGGTGGGTGCCGTCACTGGCGGCGCAGTCCTCGCCGGTGTGCCGACTCTCGGGCTGCGGCTCGGTGCGGCGCCCGGTCCGGGGTTCGGTGCGAGGTCCGAGCTCGGTCTCGGTCTCGGTCTCGGGCAGGGTGTCGGGCTCGGTCGCGGGCTTGGACTCGGTCAGGGAGTCGGACTCGGCAACGGTGGGTCGACTGCGGTTCACCTGCACCTCCACGGTGCGGAGTTGGGGAAGGCTCGGCCACGAGGGCTGTGAGGGGGTGTCAGGGCTCGATCTCGAAGTGGCCGTCTGGCTCTCCTTCGGGGTGGGCGGGCCGCTCCACGGCGGGGAGGCCGCGTTGGACTCCCGTCCGCAGTTGCAGCGCGGCCCGGACGTCGACCCTGGTCGGGCTGGAGTGCCCGCACAGGTCGGCGACAGTCCAGGCGACCCGCAGCACGCGGTCGAGCCCGCGGGCAGTGAGCAGGCCCCGCTCCAACTCCCGCTCCGCGTCGATCAGGGCACCCGGTGCCAACTCCCAACGGGTGCGGAGGGTGTGGCCGGGGACCTCCGCATTGGTGCGCCAGGGGGTCTCGGCCATCCTGGCGGCGGCTCGCTCACGAGCGACCAGGACCCGGTCGGCGACTTCCCGGGTGCTCTCGGCCTTCCCCTCACGCCCCATCAACTCGGCCCTTGTCACCGGCGCCACCTGCACCTGGAGGTCCACCCTGTCCAACAACGGCCCGGAGAGCCGGCCCTGATACCGGCTGACCATCGTGGGTGTGCACTCACATCCCTCGCCCCGGCGCGAATGCCTGCCGCAGGGGCAGGGGTTGGCCGCGAGGCAGAGCTGGAACCGGGCGGGCAGGCGGACCGAACCGGCAGACCGGGCGATGGTCACCTCCCCAGACTCCAATGGCTGCCGCAGCGCGTCGAGGACCCGGACGGGGAACTCCGGTGCCTCGTCCAGGAAGAGGATCCCTCGGTGTGCCAAGGAGACCGCTCCCGGTCTGGGGAGCCCGCTGCCGCCACCGACGATCGCGGGCATCGTGGTGGAGTGGTGCGGCGCGTAGTAGGGCGGACTGTCGATCAGCGGCCGGTCCACGGGCAGCAGACCGGCGACCGAGTGCACCGCCGTCACCTCCAGCGCCTCGGACTGGGTCAGCGGCGGCAGAAGGGCCGGGAGCCGCTCCGCGAGCATCGTCTTGCCCGCGCCCGGCGGCCCCTTCAGGTAGAGGTGGTGGCCGCCGGCGGCGGCGATCTCCAAGGCCTGGCGGGCTTCCTGCTGCCCGGACACGTCGGCGAGGTCGAGCAGGGCCGCCTTCTCGGCCGTGAGCCCCCGGATGCCGGCTCCCGGCAGGAGCAGCCCGGCCACCGACGGGTCACGGCGCCCGTCCAGTTGAGGTGAGGGATCGTCAGGAGCCGGGGCACCGGTCAGCATGGCGATCAGCTGCCGGAGGCTGCGGACGCCGCGGACCGAGACCTCGGGGACGAGCGACGCCTCGGCAGCGGTCTGCTCGGCCACGATGATCTGCCGGTACCCGGCCTCGGCGGCCGCCAGGACGGAGGGCAGGACTCCTCGGACCGGCCTGACCCGTCCGTCCAGGCCGAGCTCACCGATGATCAGCAGGTCGGCGATGACGGCCGGTTCGAGCCGCTCGGCCGCGGCCAGGACCGCACAGGCCACGGCCAGGTCGAACCCGCTGCCTCCCTTCGGGACCGAGGCCGGGCTCAGACCCACCGTCAGTTTCCGCTGGGGCCAGGTCTCCCCGCTGTTGACCACGGCAGCCCTCACCCTGTCCCTCGCCTCCGAGAGCGCCTTGTCGGGCAGTCCCACCAGGGCGAAGGCGGCCAGACCGGGCTCCAGGTCCGCCTGGACCTCCACCACCACGCCGTCCACCCCGACCAGGGCCACCGAGCAGGTGCGGGCGAAGGCCATCTCAGATCGCCCCTCTGAGGTGCTCCACCAGGGCGGCACCCTTGAGGCGGTTGACCACCGCCACCAGGTCGATGCGGACACCGCCGGGCGGCAGCGGGACCGACCGGATCGGGGGCTCCGGGGCAGGTGTCGGGCTGCCGCCCTTGGCCGCCTTGGCGCGACTGCCCTTGGCGCGACTGCCCCTGACACCGTCGCCCTTGCCACCGGTGGTCCCGCCCTGGCCCGTACTCGGACCCGCTCCCGGCGGTCCGGCGTCGACCATGGCTCCTCCCGGGGCAGGCCCTTCCCCGGCGGTGACCGCGGCCGGCGATGCCTTGACCGACTGGTCGACCGACTGGCCCCCCGGTGGTCCGGAAGCTGCCTCGACCGCCCTTGCCAGCCGATCGAAGTGCTCGGGCCAGCGCTCGCCGAGCCAGCGCTCGGCGAGGTGGCGCAGCCGCTCGGCCTTCGTCTGGTCGATGCCCTCCTGGGGCTGCTGGAACCCGCGCTCGGACCGCGTCTTCACCTCGCACACGGCGAGCGTGTCCCCGTCGAGCGCAACGATGTCCAGCTCGCCCTCGGCGCAGCGCCAGTTGCGCTCGAGGATCTGCAGCCCGCCTTGAGCGAGCCAGCGGGCAGCGACTTCTTCGCCGTACCGCCCGAGGCCGGTGTTGGAACTCTGCACGGCAATCACCTCCATGCCGGAGGTTGCCGCGACGGACCGACGACGGGTCGGAAGCGTCCTCAGCCTGTGGAAAACCTGGGGCTGTGGACAACGGTGCTCACTCGGAAGAGTGGTGCCGAGAATTCACCCTGGACAGACCGGTGATCGACGGTCCAATGTCTCGTTCCGGGCAGCAGTTCGACCGCTGCCGAGGTTCAGTTCCCGAACGACGCGTCGTCGGACGGGAGCTCCAGATCACTCTTCGCCAGTTCCTCGATATTGACGTCCTTGAAGGTCAGCACCCTCACCTTGCGGACGAACCGGGCAGGCCGGTACATGTCCCAGACCCACGCGTCCGCCATCGAGACCTCGAAGAAGACCTCGCCCTGCACCGAGTGGACCTGAAGCTCGTAGTCGTTCGTCAGGTAGAAGCGCCGCTCGGTCTCGATCACGTATTTGAACAGGCCGACGACATCCCGGTACTCCCGGTAGAGCTTGAGCTCCATCTCGGTCTCGTACTTCTCGAGGTCTTCGGCACTCATCCAGGCGTCCCCTCAGCTCGATACGTCCACCCCATTGTGGACCACCCCGCTCGTCCGCAGAGCCTTACCGGCCGGACTGGCGGACCATCGGCCAGCAACCGCTCCACCAGCTCGGCCAGCTCCACCGGGTAGACCGTCTCCCCGGTCTCCCGGAGTTCGGCCACCGTCCACCAACGGGCCGTCAGCAGCTGGGCGTGCTCGGTCCCGTCCCCCTCGGGCACGCGCAGCTCGGTGCTCGCGGTCCGCGCCAGGTGGAACCACTGGTCCTGCTCGTACCCCCTCCCCAGATAGGAGAAGGTCACCGTGTCGAACGCCACCACCGGCCCGAGCTCCACTCCGGTCAGCCCGGTCTCCTCCGCCAGCTCGCGCAAAGCCGCGTCGCGCAGCTCCTCGCCGGGCTCGACGCCCCCTCCGGGCGTGAACCACCAGTACACGTCCGGGACCGCGGGATCCGTTCCTCGGAACAGCAGCAGCCTGCCCTCACCGTCCAGCAGCAGCACCCGTGCCGCTCGACGCCGCTCCACCGTCATCGCCGACTCCTCCGTGACCGACTCGGCGCGGCCTCGCGGTTCAGCCCCGCCCCGCTCGCTTCCTCAGCCGCCCCGCCAGCGACGCCACGCCACCGGCCAGCGAGGCCAGCAGGACCAGGCCCGCACCGAGCGCCGTCCCGAACGCGAGCAGCCCGAACGGGCCGGCCTCCGCCGCAGGCCGGCCGGGCAGACCGTCGAAGGCGGCGGTGCGCCCGCTCACTCCCGCCCGGCCCGCCGGCCAGACCGTCGCGTCCACCCGTCCCAGCACCTCGGTCGCCGCCACCGTACCGCCCGCCAGGTCGAGGTGGGTCCGCGAATCGAGCGAGCCGAGCCGGTGATCACCCAGCAGGAACAGGCGCCCTTCGGGGACCGTCGTCGAGAAACGCTGGTCGTCGAGCTTCGGATCAGCCACGTAGGGCTCGTCGACCGGGTGGTCGTTCACCACGAGCCGGTGCTGGGCATCGCAGCAGACCACGGTGTCACCACCGACCGCGACCACCCTCTTGACCATCGTGCTGTTGCCCCACAGTGGGTCCCGGAAGACCACCACGTCGCCGCGGCCGATGCTGTCGGCCGACACCGACCGGGCCACCACCGTGTCGCCGATCCGCAGCGTGGGCTCCATCGACTGCGTCGGAATCCGGTACAGCCGGTACTGCACCGCGATCACCGCGAAGCAACCGACCATCAGCAGGAAGCCGAGGCCGATCACCAGCCCCTGGAAGACCGCCGCCGGACTCCGCCCGGGCTTCTTCCCCGCCGGGGCCGGGGCCGCCGGGCTCATCACACCGCTCACCGTCGCCACCTCCTGGTCGGCCCGCACTCCGCGCGGGCAGGCCGCGGCGGGGCCGGGAAGACCGACGGGCCGTGGCACGTGCGAGCAGATTACTCGCCGGTACCACGGCCCGCGCAAGAGCCGAACGCTGCTCGGGAGCAGCCCGGTCAACCGTCAGCGGCGCTTGCGCCGCAGCCACCAGACGGCCGGCAGTGCGACCGCCGCGCCCGCCACCGGCGGCGCGTACGGCAGTGCGGCAGCGGCGAGCCCCTTCTGGTCGAAGGTGTCCGGGACGGGAAGCGTGGCCCAGTTGCCGATCGGCCAGGCCACAACGAAGGCGCGGCCGACCACGTTGTCCACCGGCACCGTGCCGCCACCGGGCTGGTCCTGGTGGAAGCGCGAGTCGAGCGAGTCCGCCCGGTGGTCGCCCATCACCCAGATGCGGCCTTCGGGGACGTTCACCCGGCCGAACGGCTTGTCGCCGCACGGGGTGTTGCCGGGGTAGATGTAGGGCTCGTCAAGCGCGATCCCGTTCACCTTGACCGGCCCGGTGCCCTCGCACTCGACGGTGTCGCCGCCGACCGCGATGACCCGCTTGATGAGGTCCTTCTCGTTGGCCGAAGGCATCAGACCGATGAAGCTCAGCGCATCCTGGATGCCTCGGACGACGGCGTTGTCGCTCTGCTCCGCCGGCTCGTCGCTCAGCCAGCCGCCCGGATCGTGGAAGACCACGACCTCTCCGCGCTCGGGCTCGGCCCCGAACCAGGGCGTCAGCTTGTCGACCAGGACCCGGTCACCGATCTGCAGGGTGTTCTGCATCGAGCCCGAGGGGATCGAGAAGGCCTGGACGAAGAAGGTCTTGATCACCAACGCCAGGATCAGCGCGATGCCTACCAGGATCGGCAGTTCCTTCCAGAACGAGCGCTGCTTGGCCTGCTTCTTCCCGCCGCCTTCCGGCGTCTCCTCGGTCGAGTCCGAGGCCGCCGAAGCGGCCTGCCCGGATCGATCGGAGCCGTCCAACTGCTCGGGGCCCTCGCCCTCGGGCTCAGGGCCCCCAGAGCGGGCACCGATCACCAGATCCCCCACAACATCTCCTCCCAGCTGTGCGGACGCCCACGCGTCCGCGCTCACAGTGCCGCACAGCGGGCACCACGTTCTGCGTCGGGCCGTCAGCCCGCATCAGCACTGCCCGCCGAAACGGGGTCTGACACCGACTCAGCGACCGTGTCGCCGGAGGCAATCGGACCGTGCACCGAGCACTCCAGCACTTCTCTACCACTCCCGGCCGGGACGTCCGAGCTCCCACACGGCAGCACCTACGAATCAGCGGACGAGTGGTCCGTCCCGGTCCCTTACGCGCCTTGGCCGCACGAGGGCCGGAAGGAAGCCCAACACACCCATAACGAGCGGAGGTTTCGCCGGATCCGGCTGAGCACCCGCGAGATTCGTCCCGTCAGGTGTGCTCGTTCCTCCGCCCGCCCCCGGAACGCTACGCTCCCCCGCCCCGGCTTGCACGGGAAGCGCCGACAGAGCCCCGGGAACGTCGAGTTGGCTCATCCGCTGAAGCGGCCAGGCGATCACGAAGGCCCGTCCGAGCACGTTGTCCATGGGGATGGTGCCCTGGCCGGCCTCACCCAGGTGGTAGCGCGAGTCGGCGGAGAGGTCCCGGTGGTCACCCATCACCCAGAGCCTTCCCGGGGGAACGGTGACCTTGAACGGCTGCTTGGAGGGCGCGTTGCCCGACGCCAGGTAAGGCTCGTCCAGCGGAACGCCGTTGACGGTCAGTCGGCCCGTCGCCTCACAGCACTCGACGGTGTCCCCCGGGACACCGATCACCCGCTTGATCAAGTCCTGCTCGTCGTCGGACGGCAGCAGGCCGACGTGCGAGAGCAGCCGCTTTCCGGTGCGAAGTACGGCGCCTTCGTCCTGCGCACGGGGCTGGGGTTCGAGCCAGCCTCCGGGGTCCTTGAAGACGACCACCTCACCCCGGGACGGCTCGTTGCCGAACCACGGCGTGAACTTGTCGACCAGCACCCGGTCGCCGATCTGGATGGTCTGCTCCATCGATCCCGAGGGGATCACGAAGACCTGGACGGCGAAGGTCTTGAGCGCCAGGGCGATCAGCACGGCCACCACCGCGATCAGCGGCACCTCGCGCAGCAGCGAACGCCTGCGCCGCCGGGCGGCCCGGCGAGCGCTACGGCGCCGTTCGGCCCGGCCGCGCGGCGCGGGAGTCGAGGCCGGCGCTGCCCCACCTGTGGCCGGCCCCGTCCGTGGCCAGCCACTCGACGTGCCCGTCCCACCAGTCGCTCCGCCCCCACCGGGTATTCCCGTGCCGGCGGTCCCGTCGGCAACGGTGGGCGAGGCGAGGCCACGCCCTCTACCGCGCTCCCCCATGGCCACCGGTCCCCTCCACCTGGGCGAAGCTCGTGGGGCGGTCGAGCGAGGTCCAGCGACCGACCGGAAGGACGATCCAGTCCGCCCGTCCGATCACCTTCGACTCGGGCACGAAACCACCGCCCGGCTCACCGAGGTGATCCCGCGAATCACGAGAGGCGCTCCGGTGGTCCCCCATCAGCCAGAGCTTGCCGGCCGGCACCACCACGTCGAACCTCACCGTTGACGGGGCGTCACCCGCGTACAGGTAGGCCGACTCGTCCAACGGCACCCCGTTGACCCGGAGCCGCCCGTCCGTTCCACAGCACGTCACCCGGTCACCCCCGACACCGACCACACGCTTCACGTACACGGAGCCGTCACCGGGGTTGAGCCCCGCGGCCGACAGGAAGCGTCGCACAGGCGGTGTCTCGTCGGCGTAAGGCAGGAAGGAGCCGGTCCCGTCGAAGACCACCACGTCCCCGCGCTCGATCTCACCGCCGAAGACGTAGGCGAGCTGGTTCACCAGAAGGCGGTCACCCGGCTGGAGGGCACCCTCCATCGACCGGGAGGGGACGGAGAACGGGCGGACCACGAAGGCGTTCACCAGCAGCAGGACCAGCAGACCCAGCGCACCGATCCGCAGGAGGTCCCATGTCGACCAGCCGGCTGACGAGTCATCGGCTTCGTCGGTGCCGTCCACGACGTCAGTCGCTGCTCCGGCTCCTCCTGCTTCCTCTGCTACCGCTCCGGCTGCTTCTCCGGGCTCTTCCTCCGGAGGCCCGCCCCGCGCTCGGTCCACGGCCGAAACGGACGCGGACCGCGACGGCGGGTCCGCACCCTGGGGTACGGCCGTGCCGTCGCGGTCCGCGACAGGTTCTTGCGTGCTCATCGGGGCAGAGCCTATCCCGAAGGGACTCGGCCCCGACCGAGCGTTCCGGGCCTCCGGACGGACCGGAGGCCGGAGGATCAGCGGTCGCGCTTCTCCTTGATCTTCGCGGCCTTGCCGCGCAGGTCACGCAGGTAGTACAGCTTGGCGCGGCGGACCGCACCACGGGTCACGACCTCGATCTTCTCGACGACCGGGGTGTGCACCGGGAAGGTGCGCTCCACGCCGACGTTGAAGGAGACCTTGCGAACGGTGAAGGTCTCACCGATGCCGGAGCCGTGACGGCGGATGACGACGCCCTGGAAGACCTGGACACGGGAGCGGTTGCCCTCGATGACCCGGACGTGGACCTTCAGGGTGTCACCGGCGCGGAAGGCCGGGATGTCGGAACGCAGCGAGGCCGCGTCGACAGCAGCGAGCTTGTTGCTCATGTTGCTCTCCATCGCAGGCGCCACGGGCCGCCCACGGAAGTTCGTCACAATGGGGTGTGCTGCGGGCCGTTTCGGTCTTCGGCGATCCCCCCGTGGCGGGGGCACCGATCCACTGGCTCCCCAGGAGGCAGCCCAACGGCAGACAACAGTCGCCTATTCTTCCACAGCCTCCGCCGCGGACCGAAATCGGCCGAGCTCCTGGTCCCAGGCCAGCCCCAGGATGCTGAGCGCCTCGCGCTCCTTCTTGTCGAAGTCGCCGTGCTGCCAGCGCTGCACCAGGTCCGGCCGGTTCGCCAGGGTACGGGCGAACGCCTGCTCGCGGCGCCACCGGGCGATCTTGCCGTGGTGACCGCTGAGCAGAACCTCCGGCACCTCACGGCCGC
Source organism: Kitasatospora sp. NPDC004289 (assembly GCF_053602875.1). Lineage (NCBI taxonomy): Bacteria > Bacillati > Actinomycetota > Actinomycetes > Kitasatosporales > Streptomycetaceae > Kitasatospora > Kitasatospora sp. NPDC004289. Next base: position 27,543 of record NZ_JBSGEL010000034.1, read on the forward strand.
GCCACTCGGCGGGCTTGGTGTAGACGGGCCCCTCCAGCAGGTCCGCCATCGCACCCGGCGCGAAGGAGTCGTCCCGGTGGGACTCCGCATTGCCGAGCACCCCCGGCAGCAAACGGGCGATCGCCTCGACCATCACCAGCACCGCGACCTCGCCGCCGGCCAGCACGTAGTCACCGATCGACGCCTCGACCACCGGCATCCGGGTCGCGGCCTCTTCGATCACACGACGGTCGATGCCCTCGTAGCGGGCCGGTGCGAAGGCCAGCCACTGACGCCCCGCCAGCTCCTGGGCCAGCTCCTGGGTGAACGGCTTCCCGCTCGGGGTCGGCACGACCAGAGTCGGCACCTGGCCCTCGGGCCCTTGAGCGAGCACCGCGTCCAGCGCCGCGCCCCACGGCTCCGGCTTCATCACCATGCCCGGGCCGCCACCGTAAGGAGTGTCGTCCACCGTGCGGTGCACGTCGGTGGTCCAGGACCGCAGGTCGTGCAGGTGGACGTCGAGCTGCCCCCGGGCACGGGCCTTGCCGACCAAGGAGACGTTCAGCGGCTCCAGGTACTCCGGGAAGATCGTGACAACGTCGATCCGCATCTCGCTCATGCGCGAGCCCCGCCGGGCGCATCGTCAGGTGCCTCGTCGGGCGTTCCGCCGGCCGACGCACCGTCAGCTTCCGCGCCCTCGGCCGTCTCATCCGCTTCGGTCGGCTCGGCCGCGTCCGCGCGGACCACCTCGGCGTCGGCCGGGTCGATCAGGCCGGGCGGCGGGTCGATGACCGCACGCTGGTTCTCCAGGTCGATGGTCGGCACGATGCGGGTGACGAAGGGCACCAGCACCTCCGTACCGTCGGGCTTGGTGACGGTGAGCAGGTCCTGGTACGGCAGGTGGACCACCTCGGTGAGCTCGCCCACGAGGGTGCCGTCCAGCATCACCACGTTGAGCCCGATCAGCTGGTGGTCGTAGTACTCCTCCGGATCGTCCGGGCGCTCCTCCGGATCGACCTCCGCGATCAGCATGGTGCCGCGCAGGGCCTCGGCCCCGTTCCGGTCCTTGACCCCCGCGAAGCGCAGCAGCAGCCGACCGCTGTGCACCTTGCCGGACTCGACGGTCAGCGGACCGACCGACGCCGGGTCGGTGAGCAGCACCGCACCGGGCCCGAGCCGCAGTTCGGGCTCGTCGGTCCGGACCTCGACACTGACGTCCCCCCTGATGCCGTGGGCGCGGCCGATCTTGCCGACGACGAGCTGCACGGTGATCTTTCTCCTGATCCTCTGGTCCTTGAAGCGATGAATACACGAGCGACACCCGTGCGGGTGCCCCGGTACGCAGAAGGACCGGCCGGGACGACATGCGTCCCGGCCGGTCCCTGAATCCTGACGATCTGACGTCAGCGAATGCTGTCCACGTCGACCAGGTCGACCCGGACGTTGCGACCGCCGAGGGCGCCGACCACGGTGCGCAGAGCGCGAGCCGTGCGGCCGCCCCGGCCGATCACCTTGCCGAGGTCATCGGGGTGCACACGCACCTCGATGGTGTTCCCCCGACGCAGGTTGCGCGAGCGCACCTGTACCTCGTCGGGGTGCTCGACGATGCCCTTCACCAAGTGGTCCAGGGCGTCCTCGATCACGATCAGGCCTCGGTGGAAGCGGCGTCGGCCTCGGCCTCGGCCTTGTCAGCCTTCTTGGCCTTCGGGGTGATGGCAACACCGGTGGTGCTGTCCTCGAAGCCGGCGACGGCCTTCGCGAAGAGGTGCGAGAAGTCCTCGACCTTCGGCTCGGCAACCAGCAGCGGAGCCGGAGCCGGCAGGCCCTTGAACTTCTGCCAGTCGCCGGTGAGCTTCAGGATGGCAAGGACCGGCTCGGTCGGCTGGGCGCCGACGGACAGCCAGTACTGGGCGCGGTCGGTGTCGACCTCGATCTTCGAGGGGTTGTAGGTCGGCTGGTAGATGCCGATCTCCTCGATCGCGCGACCGTCACGCTTGGTGCGCGAGTCGGCGACGACGATGCGGTAGTGCGGGGAGCGAATCTTGCCGAGACGCTTGAGCTTGATCTTGACTGCCACGGGAGTGGATTCTCCTGGTGTTGACGTGGGTGAGCGGCCACTTCCGTCGCGTGGGGTTGCGAGGTGGGCCGTTCAAGGGACACGCCAGCCGTAGGAGAGAGGGGTCCTGCTCGGCTGCCGAGTACTCAGCTGTCCATTCTGCCACACGCCGACGGCGCGCCCGACCGGAGCCCGAGCGGGGTCCGCGCCGGTCGGCCCGACCGAGGGCCCCCGCCCTCGGTTGAGCCGAATCTCGGCACGACAGGCACTGCACACCACGAGCAGTGCAGGTTGTACGGCGCTGCGAGTACTACGGGACTGCGGGACTACCGAACCTTCGGAACTGCACACCTGCGGATCCGCGAACCTGCGGACCTGTGAAACCACCGGGGCCATCGGCCCCGCGTGCGAGCAGCGCGGTACGTACGGCTCATCCGCCTGGCAACGGATGGCCACCCCCCGACCGGCTGCGGTTGAGCGCCCCGGTGCTCAGGCGATCCGGAACGGCTGCTGGCAGGCGCCGCAGACGATCGACGCCTGGGCGAGCACCGACGGCACCACCCGGACGTTGCGGCCGCAACCGCAGATCGCCTTGACACGGACGCCGCCCCCGGAGGAGCCGTGCCGAGCGGCCGGTCCGCGGAACGCGCGGTGCCCGCCCTCGCCGTTGACGGCGAGCTGGTGCGCACCGAGGGCGCGGTCGAGGCGCTCGATCGTCTCGGAGTAGCGCTCCTGCGTCTCCGACAGCATGGTCACCTGCGAGAAGCCGCTGCTGGCGTGCGGCTCGATCGGGTGGGCCAGGCCGAGCTCGGAGGCGAGCATCAGGAAGCGGCGGTTGTGGTAGCGGCCGGCTCGCGAGGTGTCCCGGATGTCCCGGGCGGCGGCGAGGCCGTGGGCGGCTTCGTGCAGCAGTCGCTCGAAGCCGAGCTGGGTGCCGCAGGCCGAGGAGGACTCGCCGATCAGCGCCTCGGGCGAGGCCAGGTCGGGGAGGTCCTGATGGTGGGCCTGGATGTCGCTCCAGGCGGCGGCCAGTTCGGCCGCCAGGACGAGAGGCTGTGTCGTGCTCACGCTAGACCAACGATGCAGTGAGAGCCGATGTTCCGCGAGTTCCCGTTCACGGGGAATTCCCAGCGAACTTTCAGGAATGCACTGCCGTGCGCGAATTGCGCTGCCTGTATCTGACGCAAGACCAACCCCCTGCAACTTTGGGCCCGGCGAACCTCGCCAGGCTCTCGGCTATCGCCCGGGAGCGGTTGCTCCCCTTGCGGCGAACGGCCCGTGGCGGTGTCGAGAATTGACAGGGCCACGGGCCGTATACCGTACCGCTAGTTCACCACGACCGGGAGTTGACCGGTCAGTAGTCTCACCAGACAGTCAGTCGGCGGTAGAACATTCGCACTGCATAAGTCACGTTCTGGGTGCCGGGAAGAAGCGAACTCAGTACGCCCGGGCCACGATCGCGACGTTGCCCTCCTGGTCGTCCGTCAGCGGCACGGAGCCGTCGGCGGCGACGATGCAGCGGACCGAGACGCCCTGCTCGGCCAGCTTGGCCTCGCCCTCCGGGCCGAGCTCGGCCCAGGAGATCCGGCCCCAGCCGGTGGCCGCGGCCTCGACCGCCTCGTCGAGGTTGGAGACCTCGACGGTGCGGGACAGCCGGCGCTCGCGCGACTGACGGAGCAGCAGGTCCTGGTCCTCCTCGAGGATGCCGGGCAGCAGCGCCGCCAGGCCGTCGATCGAGACCGGCTCCTTGCCACCGGGGATGCGGCGGGCCAGCATCGCGGTGCCGTTCTCCAGGTCGCGCGGGCCGACCTCGATGCGGACCGGGACGCCCTTGAGCTCCCAGTCCACGGCGCGGCGGCCGAACGGGGTGTCGGTGCGGTCGTCCACGACCACCCGCACGCCGGCCGCCTCCAGCTGGGCGCCGATCTCACGGACCTTGGCCAGCACCGCGTCGTCGCCCTTGATGGCGAGCACCACGGCCTGCACGGCGGCCAGGCGCGGCGGGACGCGCAGCCCGTTGTCGTCGCCGTGGGACATGATCAGGCCACCGACCATGCGGGTCGAGACGCCCCAGGAGGTCTGCCAGACGTGCTCGCGCTCGGCGCCCTGCAGCTGGTACGTGGTGTTGAACGCCTTCGCGAAGTTCTGGCCCAGCTCGTGGCTGGTGCCCATCTGCAGCGCCTTGCCGTCGCCCATCATGCCCTCGAGGGTGAGGGTGTTGATGGCGCCGGCGAAGCGCTCCTTGGCGGTCTTGCGGCCGAGCACCACGTCGATGCCGAGCACGTTGGTCATGAAGTCGCCGTAGACCTCGGTGTGGATCATCGACGCGTAGGCGCGGGCGTCCTCGTAGGTCGCGTGGGCCGTGTGGCCCTCCTGCCAGAGGAACTCGGTGGTGCGCAGGAAGACGCGCGGGCGCAGCTCCCAACGGACGACGTTGGCCCACTGGTTGATGAGCAGCGGCAGGTCGCGGTGGCTCTGCACCCACTTGGAGAAGTACTCGTTGATGATGGTCTCGGAGGTCGGCCGGACGACGACCGGCTCCTCGAGCTCCTTGCCGCCGCCGTGGGTGACCACCGCGAGCTCGGGGGCGAAGCCCTCGACGTGCTCGGCCTCCTTGGTCAGGTACGACTGCGGGATGAACATCGGGAAGTAGGCGTTCTGCGCGCCCGCCTTCTTGATCCGGGCGTCCATCTCCTGCTGCATCCGCTCCCACAGGCCGTAGCCGTACGGTCGGATGACCATGGTGCCGCGGACCGGGCCGTTGTCGGCCAGCTCGGCCTTGTTGATGAGGTCCTGGTACCAACGCGGGAAGTCGTCCGCCTGGGGAGTGAGCACGGGTGCCTTAGCCATGGGGCAGATGGTACGGGGAGTGGGCCCCGGACCGTGAATCCGTTTCACCTGCCAGCTGCGGTCGGCCACCGACCGGCTGACCGGCCGTCCGGCTGACGGACCGTCGGACGGCGCTCGGGAGGGCGCACCGGGGGCGCATCACCCATGTGGCGGGACACCACCCCGTACCCCTCTGGACGCCGGGGCCCGACGGCTGTTCGCTGGTGTCGGGGCGGGACTTTGGGGGGTTGGTTTTCGATGCGGCGACCCTGTGGTGACCCAAGGACCGGATGGAGGCCGAGATGGCTTCGGCGCAGTTGACCGGCACGACCTCGGAGGCGACTCCGGACTGGCTACGCTCCCACGACCCGGACGGCCGACTCGGCCGGACCAACCGGGCCCGTGACTGGGCGGAGATCCAGGAACGGATGCTGGTACCGCTCTACCAGGCCGTGTACGAGCGGCTGGAGGTCGGCCCGGCGACCAGTCTGCTCGGCATCGGCTGCCGCTCCGGGCTGGCCCTGCTGCTGGCCGCAGAGCGCGGCGCACAGGTGGCCGGCGCCGAGGCCGACCCCGAGCTGCGCGAGCTGGCCACCGCCCGTGGCCTGACGGTGCACCAGGAACCCGCCACCGGCACCCGTCCGGCCGCGAGGCCGGACGCCCACCCCGGCACCGGCACCGGAACCCACTCCGGCGCTCACGCAGGTGCCCATCCCGGCGCCCACCCCGGCACCAGTTCCGGTGCCCACCTGAGCACCCGTCCCGGCACCCACCCGGACCACCGCCCTGGCACCCGGACGGCGGAACCCGTCGCCCGCTCGGCGCACTCCCTCGTGACGGTCTTCGAGCAGTTGCAGACCACGCGCGCCCCCGGCCTGCTGGTGGAGGCCGCCGCGCGGCGCGTGCTGACGGGCGGTCAGCTGGTGCTGGCGGCCTGGGGCCCGGCGGAGCGCTGCGAGAGCGCGTCCGTGCTGGAGCTGGGGCAGCGGCTGGCCGGCTCCGGGCCGACGGTGCGGGCCGGGCTGCTGCCGGGGCCGTTCGCGCTGAGCGCGCCCGGGGGTCTCGAGTCGCTGCTGTTCCGCGCCGGTCTGCGCCCGGCCGGGGGCGGCCGGGTGTCCTGCCCGTTCGCCTATCCCGACCTGGAGAGCGCGGTGCGCGGGCTGCTCTCCACCGGGCTGTTCGACGCCGCCCTGGCGGAGTCGGGCGGGACCCTGGTCGCGAAGGAGCTGGAGGAGGCGCTGCACCCGTTCGTCCTCCCGGACGCCTCGGTCCGGATGACCAACCTGTTCCGCTACGTGGTCGGCGAACGCGCCTGAGCCCACCCCCGCCCGGCCCCGCCCTACCCACCCGACCCGCAGCGTCCGAGCCCCACGGGCAAGCGTCCGAGCCCCACGGGCAGCGGCGGCGGACCACGGGCCGTCGGCGGATAGGAGTGTGCCCCGGTCCCTTCCCGGACCGGGGCACACGTTCCACGGACCGTCAGCTGCGGTCCAGCTCCTTGGCGTTGCGGGCCACCCCCGCCGCCCGGTACGCGGCCTCCTCGTCGAGGGTCTCGGCCTCCAGCAGCGCGGCGGCCAGGGCGTCCAGCTGGCCGCGGTGCAGGTTGAGCAGCCGGATGGCCTCCTCGTAGCACTCGGCGACGATCCGGCGGGCCTCCTCGTCCACCGCGTCCAGGGTGGTCGGCGCGGCGGAGAGCCCGTAGGCGCCCTGGGTGTCGCTGGGGACGGCGGTGAGCCGGCCGACCCGTTCGCTCATGCCCCAGCGGCCGGCCATCCCGCGCGCGATGTTGGTGACCTGCTCCAGGTCGCTCTCGGCGCCCGTGGTGATGACGCCGTAGACCACCTGCTCGGCCGCCATGCCGCCGAGCGCGCCGATGATCCGGCCGCGCAGGTACGGCTCGGTGTACGAGTAGCGGTCGGTGTCGGGGGTGGAGAGGGTGACGCCCAGGGCCCGGCCGCGCGGCACGATGGTGATCTTGCGGACGGGGTCGGCGCCGGGCTGGAGCATGCCCAGCAGGGCGTGGCCGCTCTCGTGGAACGCGGTGCGCTCCCGCTCGCCCTGCGGCATCACCAGCGGACGGACGGCGCCCAGCTGGACCTTCTCCAGCGCGTCCGAGAGGTCGTCGGCCCCGACCCGTTCCTGCTTGCGCTTGACCGCGAGCAGGGCGGCCTCGTTGACCAGGTTGGCGAGTTCGGCGCCGGTCATGCCGGGGGTGACCTTGGCCAGCTGGGTGAGGTCGGCGTCGGAGCCGAGCGGCACCGTCCGGGTGTGGATCTTGAGGATCTCCACCCGGCCGTCCCGGTCGGGCGGGCTGACGGTGATCCGGCGGTCGAAGCGGCCGGGCCGCAGCAGCGCCGGGTCGAGGACCTCGGCGCGGTTGGTGGCCGCGATCACGATGACGCCCTCGGAGCCGGAGAAGCCGTCCATCTCGGTGAGGATCTGATTGAGCGTCTGCTCGCGTTCGTCGTGGCCGCCCATCCCGCCGCCCCCGCCCCGCTGGCGGCCGATGGTGTCGATCTCGTCGATGAAGATGATCGCCGGCGCCACCTTCCGCGCCTCGGCGAACAGCTCCCGGACCCGCGAGGCACCGACGCCGACGATCATCTCGATGAACTCGGAGGCGGAGGCGGAGAAGAACGGCACGTTCGCCTCCCCGGCCACGGCCCGGGCCAGCAGGGTCTTGCCGGTGCCGGGCGGACCGGTGAGCAGCACGCCGCGCGGCATCTTGGCGCCGAGCTTGCGGTACTCCTGCGGGTTCTTCAGGAAGTCGACCACCTCGCTGAGTTCGGCCTCGACCTCGTCGATGCCGGCCACGTCGGCGAAGGTGGTGCGCTTCCCCTCGTCCGGGTTGACCGGCTTCGGCGGGGCCTTCTTGCCGAACCCTCCGGCACCGCCCATCCCGCCCGCCATCCGGCGGGCCAGCAGCACCCAGATCAGCACCAGCAGCAGCATCGGGGCGAGCGAGATCAGCAGGTTGGCCAGGAAGCTGCGCTGCTGCACCACCGGTTCGGCGGTGACGGTGACGCCCTGCTGCTGGAGGGTGTTCCAGAGTCCGTCGTCGGCGAAGGCCGGGCGCTGGGTGGTGAAGTCGGTGTAGTTCCCCTTGGCGCCGTCCGGCTTGGGCGCGGCCGCCTTGAGGGTGCCCTCGATGGCGTCGCCCTTGGAGTAGATCTGGGTGATGTTGCCCTTGCCGAGCTGATTGCGGAACTCGGTGTAGGAGATGGTCGTGCCGCCCCCGCCACCGAAGGTGTTCAGCAGCAGTTCGGCGAGCAGGAAGACGGCGAGCGCGGTGAGGAGCATGCCGGCCCAGCCGCCGGGCATCTTCTTCTTCGGCGTCGGCGGAGGCGGTGCGCCCTCGGACCGCCAGGGCTGGTCGGGGGTCTGACGGGGCGGTACGGGATTGCTCACCCATCGGACAATACGGACATCCGGACGGGCCGACCAAGACGCAACGCCGCGCCCCGCAGGCCTGACCCGGGGTCAGCCGACATGGAGTCAGACGGCCCGGGGTCAGACGGCCCGGGGTCAGACCCCCGGCCACTCCTCCGCCGTCAGGGCGAAGCGCTCGTGGTCCCGCCAGGCCCCGCCCAGGAAGAGCATCCGCGGCGTGAAGCCCTCGTGCCGGAACCCCAGCCGCCGCGCCAGCGCGATCGAGCGCTCGTTCTCCGGCTGGACGTTGATCTCGAGCCGGTGCAGCCCGAGCCCGCCGTCCACCTGCCCGGCGAAGCAGCGGTCCACCACCAGCCGCATGCCTTCGCTCATCAGTCCCGTCCCCGCGTAGGGGAGGTAGGAGTCGTAGCCGAGGGCGGCGTTGCAGAAGCGGCCCATGACGATGTTGGCCACGTTGCACTTGCCGACCAGTCCACCGCTGTCCCGCTCGAGGATCAGGAAGGTGCGCAGCCCCGGCCCCTGACGGCCGAGCAGCTCGGGGAGGCCGTCCGGCTCCACCGGGTTCCACCGCCCGACGTGCTCGGCGGAGCGGCGGACCGCCGCCGCGTACGGTCCTGCGTCTGCCGCCCTGGGGGCCCGGATCTCCACTCGCACGGCACCATCATCGGGCATGGCGGCGGCCCGCCACCGGAAGGGGTGACGGGCCGTCGGAAACTCGCCCTCGGACTGACTCGGACGGACCGTCCGCAGCGGGTCAGAGCAGGTCCTTGAACTCCTTGGGGAGCTCGAAGTCGGCCGGGCCCTTGCCCGCGCCGAGCCCGAAGGCACCGCCCGGGGCCTGCGCGGCGTCGCCCGCACCGGCACCCGCGCCGAGCGCCTTGCGCTCCGCCGCGGCCGCCTCCTCCTGGGCCCGCTTGAGCGGGTTGCCGCTCTTGCGCTTGCCCTTGGCCGGCTGGGCCTTCTTGGCGGACTTCTTGCCGCCGCCGCCCATGCCGGGGATCCCCGGCATGCCGGGCATGCCCTTGCCGGAGGCCATCGCGGACATCATCTTGCGGGCCTCGAAGAACCGCTCGACCAGGTTCTTCACCTCGCCGACCTGGACGCCGGAGCCCTTGGCGATGCGGGCCCGGCGGGAGCCGTTGATCAGCTCCGGCTCGGCCCGCTCGACCGGGGTCATCGACTTGATGATCGCGCCGACCCGGTTGACGTCCTTGTCGTCGATGTTGTTGATCTGGTCCCGGATCTGGCCCATGCCCGGCAGCATGCCGAGCAGCTTGGAGATCGAGCCCATCTTCTGGACCTGCTCCAGCTGGGACAGGAAGTCGTCCAGTGTGAAGGCCTTCGGACCGCCGCGCAGCTTGGCGGCCATCTTCTCGGCCTCGGCCTGCGAGAAGGTCTGCTCGGCCTTCTCGATCAGGGAGAGCATGTCGCCCATGCCGAGGATGCGCGAGGCCATCCGGTCCGGGTGGAAGGCGTCGAACTCGTCGACCTTCTCGCCGTTGGAGGCGAACATGATCTGACGGCCGGTCACGTGGGCGACCGAGAGGGCCGCACCGCCGCGCGCGTCGCCGTCCAGCTTGGAGAGCACCACGCCGGTGAAGTCGACGCCGTCGAGGAAGGCCTGGGCGGTGGTGACCGCGTCCTGGCCGACCATGGCGTCGACCACGAACAGGACCTCGTCCGGGTTGATCGCGGCCCGGATGTCGGCGGCCTGCTGCATCAGCTCGGCGTCGATGCCGAGGCGGCCGGCGGTGTCGACGATGACCACGTCGAACTGCTTCTGCTTCGCGTACTCGATCGAGTCGCGGGCCACCTGCACCGGGTCGCCGACGCCGTTGCCCGGCTGCGGGCCGTAGAAGGCGACGCCGGCCCGGCCGGCCATCACCTCGAGCTGGGTGACGGCGTTGGGGCGCTGGAGGTCACAGGCCACCAGGAGCGGGGTGTGCTTCTGCGCCTTGAGCCAGTGGCCGAGCTTGCCGGCCAAGGTGGTCTTACCGGCACCCTGGAGACCGGCCAGCATGATCACGGTCGGGCCGGACTTGGCGTACTTCAGGCGGCGGGTCTCGCCACCGAGGATGGCGATGAGCTCCTCGTTGACGATCTTGATGACCTGCTGCGCGGGGTTGAGCGCGCCGGAGACCTCCGCGCCGGTCGCGCGCTCCTTGATCCGCGCGATGAAGGCGCGCACCACGGGCAGCGCGACGTCCGCCTCGAGCAGGGCGATCCGGATCTCGCGGGCGGTGGCGTCGATGTCCGCCTCACTGAGGCGGCCCTTGCCCCGGAGGTTCTTGAACGTCGCTGCGAGGCGGTCGGAGAGAGTGTCGAACACGTCGGTCGCGGGTCCCTTGCGGCATCGGTACGGGTACTGTCGTCGCCCCCAGGGTATCCGGCCACCACTCCAACGGTCCCCACCCGGTCGGAAGCGGTCGTCGGAAGCGGCGGTCGGGGCCCGTTCACGACAGGGCCGACTGCACCGCCGCCGCCACCTCCCGCGCCCGCTCGACCGTCAGCGGACCGCCCGCCGGGTCGGTCAGGTAGAAGGCGTCCACCGCCTCCGCCCCCAGGGTGGAGACGTGCGCGGTGCGGACCCGGGCGCCCGCCCCGTCCAGCGCCCGGCCGATCCGGTGCAGCAGCCCGGGGGCGTCGTGCGCACGCACCTCCAGCACCGTCGCGGTGCTGGACGCCCCGCCCGGCGCGACGGTGACGACCGGCGGCGGAGTGGTGATCCCCCGGCGGCGCGGGGCGGCGGCGTCGCGCTCCGCCAGCTTCCTGGTGACGTCCAGCGAGCCGTCCAGTGCGCGCCGCAGGTCGGCCCGCAGCCGGGCCGCCTCCGGGAGTTCGCCGTACTCGGCCGCCACCGTCCAGCCGAGCAGCAGCACCGGCCCGGCTCCCGCCGGGTCCAGCTCGCGCAGCCCGGCCGAACGGACCGTCAAGCGGTGCAGCGCCAGCACCCCGGCCACCGTGCCGAGCAGGCCGGGCCGGTCCGGCAGGGCCAGCGTGAGCTCGACCCCCATCGGTTCGGTTCCCAGCGGCTCGGAGGTGCCGCTCCCCAGGCCCGTCCCGGCGACACCGGCGACACCCGCGCCGCCGCCCCCCAGGCCCGTCCCGGTGTTCAGTGTGTGGGCCAGCAGGGTGAGCGCGGGCTCGCCCGTGCGGGCCGCCTCGACCGCGAGGCGCTCCTGCTCGGCGGTCGGCCCCGAGGCCCAGCCGAGCTCCGCGAGCGGCTCCTGAGCCCCCGTCAGCCGCGCGGCGGCCCGCCCGGCCAGCCCGGACACCAGCGAGGCCCGCCAGCTGCTCCAGGCGGCCGGCCCGGTGGCGGTGGCGTCCGCCTCGGTGAGCGCGTGCAGCAGCTCCAGGTGGGAGAGGGTGCCGGTCACCTCCGTGATCAGCTCCACGGTGGCCGGGTCGTCCGGGTCCCGCCGGGTGGCGGTGTCGACCAGGGTCAGGTGGTGCCGGACCAGCAGCGCGAGGGTCTCCACGTCGGCCTTGTCGAAGCCCATCCGGGCGGCCACGTCCCGGACGATCACCTCGCCCGCCTCGGAGTGGTCGCCGGGCCAGCCCTTGCCGATGTCGTGCAGCAGCGCGGCGACCAGCAGCAGGTCGGGCCGGGCCACCCGGCGGGTCATCGCGGCGGCCCGCACCGCGGTCTCGATCAGGTGCCGGTCCACCGTCCAGACGTGCACCGCGTTGCGCTGCGGGCGGCAGCGCACCCGCTCCCAGTCCGGCAGCAGACGGGTGATCAGGCCCTCGGCCTCGTACGCCTCCCAGACCGGCACGGCCGCCTCGCCCGCGCCGAGCAGGGTGACCAGCTGGGCCCGGGCCTCGTCCGGCCAGGGCACCGGGAGCGGGGCGGCCTCGGCGGCGAGGCGCCGGACGGTGGCGTAGGAGACGGTCAGCCCGGCCTGGGCGGCCGCGGCGGCGGCGCGCAGCGGCAGCACCGGGTCCTGGCCGGGCCGGGCGGACTGGGCGAGCACCGCCTCGCCGTCCTGCTCGACCACGCCCTCCGCCAGCGGCGTCCGCTCGACCGCGCCGCGGGCCACCGCGCTGTTCGCCCGGCCGACCTGGCCCCGGGCCGCCGCCCCGCTGCCCCGCCCGGCGCCGCCGAAGGTGAACAGCCGGCTGCGGCGGACCCGGGCGCCCCCGCTCCGTTCGGCCAGGACCCGTTCGACGGAGCGCCAGGTGACGTCCGCCGCGTAGGAGATGGTGCGGGCCGCCTCGTAGACCTGGCGCAGCAGGGTGTCCGCGTCCAGCACGCCGAGCCTGGCGGCGACTTGGTCCTGCTCCTGGAGGGCGAGCCGCTCGGTGGCCCGGCCGGTGGTCAGGTGGAGGGCGTCGCGGACGTCGGCGAGCCGCTCGGCGGCGGCCTCCAGCCCGTCCCGCGGGGCGTCGGCCAGCCAGCTGGCGGCGATCGCGTTGAGCGCCACCACGTCCCGCAGGCCGCCCCGGGCCTCCTTCAGGTCGGGCTCCAGCAGGAAGGCCAACTCGCCGTGGCGCTCGGCCCGTTCGAGGCAGGAGGCGCGCAGTTCGGGCAGCCGTTTGGGGGCGCTCGCCCGCCAGTCGGACAGGACGGCGGAGCGCAGGTCGGCGGTCAGCTCGGGGTCCCCGGCCAGATGGCGGGCGTCCAGCAGGCCGAGTTGGGCCTTGAGGTCGTCGGCGGCCACCGCGCGGGCCTCGGCGGGGGTGCGGACGGCGTGGTCGAGGGCGGCGCCGCCGTCCCAGACGGGGTACCAGATCCGTTCGGGCAGGGCCGGGTCGAGCGGGCCGCGGTGGAGCAGCAGCACGTCCAGGTCGCTGCGCGGGGAGAGTTCGCCGCGGCCGTAGCCGCCGACGGCCACCAGGGCGGAGCCGGAGGGCGCGCCGGCCGCGGCGTAGAGGCCGGCCAGCCAGTCGTCGGCGAGCCGGGCCAGTGCCTTGCGGCGGACGGCGCCGGTCAGGCCCGGTTCGTCGAGCAGCCGGGCGCGGGCGGCCGCGTGGTCGGAGGGCTGGTCGGTGGTGGTCACGTCGGTTCCCCGTCCGTCGGTGCCCGCCGCGGCTGTCCTGCCGCGGCGGGCTGCTGCTGGCTCGGCCGGACCCGCCCGGGTCCGGATACGCGTCCGGCGGACCGGCGACCACGGGGGGTCACCGGCCCGCCTGGGACCGTCGGTTGCTGCTCTCGGTTGCCACTCTCGACCGCCGCCGTCGACCACTGCCCTCGACCGCCGCTCTCGACCGCTGCCCTCGAGCGCCGCTCACCGCTCTCGAATGATGCCGGTCGTTCCGGTCCCGCTAGATCGCGTCGGGGCCGCGTTCGCCGGTCCGCACCCGGACGGCGGTGTCGACCGGGATGCTCCAGACCTTGCCGTCACCGATCTTGCCGGTGCGGGCGGCCTTCACCACGACCTCCACCACGTCGTCGGCCATGTCGTCCTCGACCAGGACCTCGATCCGGACCTTGGGCACCAGGTCGACGGTGTACTCGGCGCCCCGGTAGACCTCGGTGTGGCCCCGCTGGCGGCCGTACCCACTGGCCTCGGTGACGGTCAGTCCGTGCACCCCGAAGGCCTGCAGGGCGTTCTTGACCTCGTCCAGACGGTGCGGCTTGATGACTGCAGTGATGAGCTTCATCAGGCGTCGACCTCGGCCTTCTTCGGAGCGGTGGTGACGGTGGAGGCGGAGGTGGAGGCGCGGCCCAGGCTGGCGCCGACGGCGCTGAAGTCGTAGGCGGACTCGGCGTGTTCGGCCTGGTCGATGCCGGCCACCTCGACGTCCTCGGAGACCCGGAAGCCGATGGTCTTGTCGATCGCCTTGCCGAGCAGCCAGGAGAGCACGAAGGAGTAGAGGCCGACCACGACCACGCCCATCGCCTGCTTGCCGAGCTGGCCGACGCCGCCGCCGTAGAACAGGCCCTGCGCGGTCTGGCCGACGTGGCCGGTGGCGAAGAGGCCGATCAGCAGCGAGCCGATGACGCCGCCGACCAGGTGGACGCCGACCACGTCGAGCGAGTCGTCGAAGCCCCAGCGGTACTTGAGGCTGATCGCGGCGGCGCAGGCCACACCGGCGATGAGACCGATGGCCACCGCGCCGAGCGGGCTGACGGAGCCGCAGGCGGGGGTGATGGCGACCAGGCCGGCCACCGCGCCGGAGGCGGCGCCGAGCGTGGTGAAGGCGCCGTGGCGGATCTTCTCGTAGGCCAGCCAGCCGAGCACCGCGGCGGCGGTGGCCACCTGGGTGTTGACGAAGGCCATCCCGGCGACGCCGTTGGCGGCCAGCGCCGAGCCGGCGTTGAAGCCGAACCAGCCGAACCAGAGCAGCCCGGAGCCGAGCATCACCAGCGGCAGGCTGTGCGGGCGCATCGGGTCCTTCTTGAAGCCGATCCGCTTGCCGAGCACCAGGCAGAGCGCGAGGCCCGCCGCACCGGCGTTGATGTGGACGGCGGTGCCGCCGGCGAAGTCGATCACGCCGTTGCGGTCACCGAGCCAGCCGCCGTTGCCGCCGTCGAAGAAGAACACCCAGTGCGCGACCGGGAAGTAGACCACCGAGACCCAGAGGGCCACGAAGAGGCCCCAGGCGGCGAACTTGGCGCGGTCCGCGATGGCGCCGCTGATCAGCGCCGGGGTGATGATCGCGAACATCAGCTGGAAGGCGGAGAACGCGGTGACCGGGATGGTGCCGGTGAGGTCGTTCAGGCCGATGCCGCGCATGCCCAGGTAGTCGAGGTTGCCGATGAGACCGGCGCCCGCGTCCGGGCCGAAGGCCAGCGAGTAGCCGTAGAGGACCCACAGCACGCTGACGATCGCGAGCGATACGAAGCTCATGACCAGCATGTTGAGGGTGCTCTTGACCCTGACCATGCCTCCGTAGAAGAAGGCCAGGCCCGGGGTCATCACCATGACCAGGGCCGCACAGATGAATACGAAGGCGGTGTCGCCAGCGCTGAAGCCGTCCGGCATCGGCGTCTCCTCGTGGGTGCAAGAGCCGCTCCACACCCGGGATCCCTGTCCCGTGCCACCCGGGGTGTCGGCGTTGAGGAGGAGAGTGCCGAAGGCGGATTTCGGCCAGTGCGGCTCGGTGTTTCGCCGCCGTGACGAGCGCCACGGCGGCGTTACGAGGAGGTGAACGACTGCTGCGGACGGGCGACACCCGACCGTGAGGCCCGCAGGCCACCGACATCCCGGGACCGCAAACCACGGACTTCCCGGAGCCACGGCGTCCCGGGCCACGCACAACGGGCGCCCCGGCCGCCGCCGGGCCTCAGGTGCTCTGGACGAACTCCGGGATGTTCTCCACCACCCGGTCGGAGAGCTGGGCGACGGCGTCCAGGTCGCCGTAGTTCTGCAGCGCGTTGGCGGTGGTCTTGCGGATGCGGGTGTTCAGCCGCTCGGAGCGGACCTTGGTGGCGATGGCCACCGCCTCCTCCGCCACCGCGACGGCCTGCCGGGGCTCGTTCTGCAGCAGGTGCACGCTGGCCATGCCGATCAGGTTGAAGGCGTAGCTGCGCACGTGGTCCTTGTCCTGCCGGAACAGGTCCACCGCGCGCTGCATCACCGGCTCGGCCATCGAGGCGTAGAGCGGGCTGCGGTTGGCGTGGTACGCCAGGTCGCGGTAGGAGTGCGAGTTCTCGCCATTGAGCTCGGCCTCGGTGAAGAACTTCAGCCAGCCCGGCGAGTTGTCGTCGAACCGGGTGTCGCTGAAGGTGTCCTCGGCCATCCGCACGGCACGGGCGCAGCGGTTCACCTCGCCGATGGTGGCGTAGGCCCGGGCCTCCATGGCGAACAGCAGCGACTGCTGACGCGGGCTGGCGGTGTCCCGGCTGCCGTACTGCGCGAGGTGGATCAGCTCCAGGGCGTCCTCGCCCCGGTTGAGGTGGATCATCTGGCGGCTCATGTCGGTGAGGATCTGCGCGCCGAACGGCCGGTCCCCCGCCTCCTTGGCCGCGTGCAGGGCCAGCACGTAGTACTTCTGCGCGCTGGGGTGCATGCCGACGTCGTACGACATCCAGCCCGCCAGGTGGGCGAGTTCGGCGGTGAGCCGGAACAGCCGCTTGGTGGTCTGCTCGGGGTAGGTCTCCTGGAGCAGGTCGGTGACCTCGTGGAGTTGGCCGACCACCGCCTTGCGGCGCAGGCCGCCGCCGTTCTGCGCGTCCCACTGACGGAACATCACCGTGGTCTGCTCCAGCAGTTGGAGCTCCGGCTCGGAGAGGCGGCCGGTGAACTGCTCCCCGCCGTTGGCGGCGGCCAGGATCGGGGTGGGGGCGCCCGCCGGGTTGGGAGCGAGCCAGCGCTGCATCGGCTCGATTAGGGCGGTGCCGGCCGTCAGGGCGAGCGAAGTGCCGAGGAAGCCACGGCGGTTGAGCATCAGGTCGCTGCGGGAGTACTCGCTGATCAGCTGGACCGTCTGCGGCGCGCTCCAGGGCAGGTCGACCCCGCTGTCCACAGTGGAGACCGGAACGGCGGTGCGCAGGCCGAGGTCCTCGATGGAGACCACCGAGCCGAAGCGCTCCGAGAAGAGCTGCGACATGATCTTCGGGATCGGCTCGCGGGGCTGCTCGCCGTCCAGCCAGCGGCGCACCCGGGAGGTGTCGGTGGAGACGTGGTGGGCGCCGATCTGCCGGGCCCGGCGGTTGACCTGCCGCGCCAACTCCCCCTTGGACCAGCCGCTGCGGCCGAACCAGGAGGTCAGCTTCTCGTTCGGTTGCTTCTCTGCCATGGGTAAGCGCCCCATCCCGCCCGGCCCCTCGGGGCCCCCGATCGTCTTCGCACTCCCCCGCCCAGCGTGAGCGGCCCGATGCGTTCCGTGTGCTGAACGTAACGCGACAAGTCCCGCCCCGGGGAGCGCGCCCGGATAATCGCCACCATTCGCCACCCCTAGGAGTGAACTACGCGACGGCCCGGGGCGCTTCACTGGTAGCCGGCACCATGCCCGCCCAACTCGCCGTGCCGCCAGGGATCTTGACGACCCGGCAGCCGCCGGACCAGGAAGGGGAGTCCCGTGCAGCTCCGACGATCCGGCATCCGCAGCGGGTGCGCAAGCGGCCTGCTCGCCCGGCACCCACGAATCGGAGCACTCCGCCTGCTGCGCGCCGCCGACGCACGACCCGCTTCACGTCGCACAATCGACGCACCGGCACGGCCGGCCGACCGTCACGGCGTCACGCCCGGCGGCCCGTCCGGAGGTCCGTCCGGAAGTCCGTCCGGAAGTCCGTCCGGCGACGCGCCCCGTAACCACCGGCATTCCGAACCTGTTGGGGGAGGCATGGAAACCCTCTTCGGCGAACTCCGCTTCGGCACCCGCCGCCGGGCCCGCGGCACCGCGTACGAGGCCGCCGCTGAGTACACCGGGCGCTGGGGCTGGGCGGTGGCGGTCTCCACCGGCTCCGCCACCCCCGCCGACGGCCGCTGCGACTGCGGCACCGTCCACTGCGCCGCGCCCGGCCTGCACCTCGGGCTCGGCCCCGCCGTCGACCCGGCCTCCGGCACCGGCACCGCCGGGCTGGACGCGCTCCGGGACGGCTCGTCCTCCCCCGCCGCACTGCTGCTGCCCGCCGGCCGCTCCTTCGACGTCCTCGACGTCCCCGCGCAGCCGGGTCTCCAGGCCCTGGTCCGGCTGGAGCGGATGGGCACCCAGGTCGGCCCCGTGCTCGGCCTGCCGACCGGACGGCTGCTCTTCTTCGTCGCCCCCGGTGCCGCCCAGCGCCTCCCCGACCTGCTCTACCGGATGGGCTGGGACGACACCACCCTCGACCTGGCCTGCCACGGCGAGGGCTCCTACGTCGCCGCCCCGCCCACCGTCCTCGGCCCCCTCGGCCCGGCCCGCTGGCTCCGCCGCCCCTCCCGCGACTCCGCCGCCTGCCCCCCGGAGGCCCGCCTCCTCCTCGGCACCATCGCCTACGCCTGCCACCGCACCCGCGAACGCACACCGGTCACCGCGTAGCGCAGGTGGCGACGCCGGGGGCGCGAGGCTCTGCCGATCTGCGGCTCCGCCGCGCGGGCGCGCACCCCCAGCCCCCCGTCCGGCAAGGCACACGCCCAGGGGCACGAGGCTCTGCCGATCTGCGGCTCCGCCGCGCGGGCGCGCACCCCCAGCCCCCCGTCCGGCAGGGCACACGCCCAGGGGCGCGAGGAACTGCGCGCGGCGGAAGGCCACTCACCTGCAACTGAGGCTCCATCAGCCGGTTGCACGTGCTGCCGTTCCCCTGCGCGCAGTTCCCCGCGCCCCTGGTGTGACCACTCCCGCGGAAGAACCCGCGTCAGTCGCCGATCAGCGCGTCCACGAAGGCGCCCGGCTCGAACGGGGCGAGGTCGTCCGCGCCCTCGCCGAGCCCGATCAGCTTGACCGGCACGCCGAGTTCCCGCTGCACCGAGATGACGATGCCGCCCTTCGCGGTGCCGTCCAGCTTGGTGAGCACGATGCCCGTGATGTCGACCACCTCGGCGAACACCCGCGCCTGGACCAGCCCGTTCTGCCCGGTGGTGGCGTCCAGCACCAGCAGGACCTCGTCCACCGGCCCGTGCTTCTCCACGACCCGCTTGACCTTGCCGAGCTCGTCCATCAGCCCGGTCTTGGTGTGCAGCCGGCCCGCGGTGTCGATGAGCACGGTGTCCGCGCCCTCCGCGATGCCCTCCTTGACCGCGTCGAAGGCGACGGACGCCGGGTCCCCGCCCTCGGGCCCGCGGACGGTGGCCGCGCCGACCCGCTCGCCCCAGGTCTGCAGCTGGTCCGCGGCGGCGGCCCGGAAGGTGTCGGCCGCGCCGAGCACGACCTTGCGCCCGTCCGCGACCAGCACCCGGCCGAGCTTGCCGGAGGTGGTGGTCTTGCCGACGCCGTTGACGCCGACGACCAGCACGACGGCCGGCCGGCCGTCCTCGTGCTTGGCGGTCTTCAGCTGACGGTCGGTGTCGGCCCCGATCAGGGCGACCAGCTCCTCGCGGAGCAGGCCGCGAAGCTGCTCGGGGCTGCGGGTGCCGAGCACCTTGACCCGGGTGCGGAGGTTGTCGACCAGTTCCTGGGTGGGCTTCACGCCGACGTCGGCGGTGAGCAGGGTCTCCTCGATCTCCTCCCAGGTGTCCTCGTCGAGGCGGTCCCGGGAGAGCAGGGTGAGCAGGCCCTTGCCGAGCGAGTTCTGCGAGCGGGAGAGCCGGCCGCGCAGGCGGACCAGGCGGCCCGCGGTCGGTTCGGGGACCTCCAGCTCGGGGGCGGCCAGGGCCTCGTCGGGGGCCTCGATCTCCTCGGGGAGCGTCACCTCCTCGACCGTGCGGACCGGCTCCGGCGCCGATGCGGCGGACTCCTCGCCGACCTGCGGCTCGCGCGGGGGCGTGATGACGGGTGCCTCGGCCTGGGGAGGCAGCTGCTTACGTCGTCTGCCGCTGACGACGAGGCCCGCGACGGCGCCGACGGCGACGACCGCGATGACTACGGCAAGAATCAGATATTCCATGGCGTCACCCAGTATCCGCGACGCCCCCGCCCCGGTGAACGAGGACATACGCCTCTTATGCCATGAGCCGGGCAGAACATACCTTTGTGTCCCATGACCGAGAACCACCAGGCCGTGGAGACCCGCGGCATCGAACCGGTGCCCGACCACGAGCGCCAGGGCCGCGTCCGCGAGCTGTTCCACACCTGGTTCGCCGCCAACATCAGCGTGCTGCTGCTCACCATGGGCGCCGGCCTGATCGTCTTCAACGGCCTGAACCTCTGGCAGGTCCTGCTGGTCGCCGTCTCGGCCGCCGTCCTCGCGTACGGGATCGTCGGCCTGCTGACCGTCTCCGGGAAGTGGGGCGGCTCCCCCGCCATGACGCTCTCCCGGGCGGTCTTCGGCGTCCGGGGGAACCTGGTGCCGGGCGCGGTGACCTGGGTGGCCCGGTTCGGCTGGGAGACGGTGAACGCCGTCACCGGCGCCTACGCGCTGCTCTCCGTCCTCGACCTGCTCTTCGGGATCCGGAGCAGCACGCCCCTCGTCGTCGTCACCCTCCTCCTGTTCGTCGGCACCACCTTCCTGGTCTCCGGCCTCGGCCGGAACGCGCTGCTCTGGTGCAACCGCTGGTCGGCCTACCTGTTCGGGATCTTCTCGGTCCTGGTGCTCGGCTACCTGGTCGCCACCGTCGAGTGGTCCGAGGTCTTCGCCCGCCCGGCCGGCACCACCGCGATGGTGGTCGCCGGCATCGGCACCATCGCGGCCGGCGGTCTCAGCTGGGCCCCGTCCGGCGCCGACTTCGCCCGCTACCTGCCGCGCGGGGCGAGCAGCAGGGGCATCGTGGGCACCGCGGTCGGCGGCGCCGGGATCGTGGTGGTCCCGATGGTGCTGATGGGCGCGGTGATGGCGGTCGGCACCCCGGACCTGGCCTCCGCCTCCGACCCGGTGGCCTTCATCGGCGAGCTGCTGCCGACCTGGCTGGCCGTGCCGTACCTGCTGATCGCGCTGATCGGCATGGTGCTGATCAACAGCCTCTCGATGTACTCGGCCGGCTTCACCGCCCAGACCATGGGCGTGCGGCTGCCGCGCGCCTGGGCGGTCTCCATCAACGCGGTGATCAGCCTGGTCGGCGGTCTGCTGCTGATGCTGGTGGCGAAGAGCTTCTACGGCTCCTTCATCACCTTCCTGACCATCCTGGCCGTCTCCTTCTCGGCCTGGATCGGCGTCTACGGCGTCGACATGGTGCGCCGTCACCGCCAGGGCCGGACCCGCTACGACGACGCCGCCCTGCTCGACACCACCGCGCGCTCCGCCTACTGGTTCAGGGGCGGCTTCTGCTGGCAGGCACTCACCGCCTGGCTGCTGGCGATCGGCACCGGCCTGATGTTCACCCGGGCGGCCCTCAGCCCGGACGACGTCTGGTTCGCCGGCCCCTGGTCGAGCAGCTGGATCGGCACCAACGGCCTGGCCTGGGTGGTCACCATCCTGGTCGGCGCGGCGGTCTACGCCCTGCTCCCGCAGGCCCGCACCACCGCCGTGGAGACCGAGCCGGAGAGCGGCGAACGGAGCGAGCTGCTCACCCGCTGACCGACGGCTCCTGCCGGGGCACCGCGCGCGGCCTCCGCGCGCGGTGCTCCTCGCGCAGCCGTTGGCTGATCACCTGGGAGATCCCGTCGCCCTTCATGGTGACGCCGTACAGCGCGTCGGCCGACTCCATGGTGAGCTTCTGATGGGTGATCACGATCAGCTGGGAGCTCTCCCGCAGCTCCTCCATGATGGCGATCAGCCGGCGCAGGTTGGTCTCGTCCAGCGCCGCCTCCACCTCGTCCATCACGTAGAACGGGCTGGGCCGGGCCTTGAAGATGGAGACCAGCAGGGCCACCGCCGTGAGCGAGCGCTCCCCGCCCGACAGCAGGGAGAGCCGCTTCACCTTCTTCCCCGGCGGCCGGGCCTCCACCTCGACGCCGGTGGTGAGCATGTTCTCCGGGTCGGTCAGCACCAACCGCCCCTCCCCGCCCGGGAAGAGGCGGGAGAACACGCCCTCGAACTGCGCCGCGGTGTCGTGGTAGGCCGAGGTGAACAGCTGCTCCACCCGGGCGTCCACGTCCCGGACGATGTCCATCAGGTCCTTGCGGCTGCGCTTGAGGTCGTCCAGCTGCTCGCCGAGGAACTGGTGGCGCTCCTCCAGCGCCGCGAACTCCTCCAGCGCCAGCGGGTTCACCTTCCCCAACTGCTGGTACGCCCGCTCGGCGGCCCGCAGCCGCTTCTCCTGCTCGGCCCGGACGTACGGGCGGGGCTCGCCGGGCTCCTGGCCCTCCTCCGGCAGCGCGGGCGGGACGGGCTGCTCCGGCCCGTAGGAGGCGAGCAGCTCGCCGCCCTCGATGCCGAACTCCTCCAGCGCCTTGGCCTCCAACTGCTCGATCCGCAGCCGCTTCTCGGCCCGCAGCACCTCGTCCCGGTGCCCGGCGTCCACCAACTTGTCCAGCTCGCCCTTGAGTTCGCGCCCCAGCTCCCGCCCGGCGCGCAGCTCGGCCTCCCGTTCGGCGCGCTGCTGCTCGACCTCGGCGCGCTCCGCCTCGGCCCGGGCCAGCGTGAGCTCCAGCCGGGCCAGCAGCTGCCGGGCTCCGGCGGCCACCGCGCCGGCCACACCGGCCTCGTGGCGGGCCCGCTCGCGCCGTTCGGCGGCCCGGGCGCGGGCCTCGCGCTCGGCCCGGGCCGAGCGGTCCAGCTGGTCGGCCCGGCCGTTCAGGCCGCGCACCCGCTCCTCGTGGGTGCGCACCGAGAGCCGGGCCTCCAGCTCGCCCTGCCGGGCCTCGGCCGCGCCGGCCGCCAGCTCGTCGCGGCGCGCCGGATCCGGCTCGTCCTCTCCCGCTTCCGCCAACTCCTCGGCCACCGCGAGCCGTTCGGCCAGCTCTTCGGCGGCGGCCAGCGCCTGCGCCACGCCCTCCTCGGCCCGGGTGACGGAGGCGGCCAGCCGCTCGGCCTCCCCGGCGGCCGCCCTGGCCTGCCCGCCGAGCCGACCGAGCGCCCCGGCGACGGCGGCCCGCTCCTTCTCGGCCATCCGTCGACGGGCCGTCAACTCCTCGATCTCCGCCGTGAGTTCGCGACGCAGTTCGGTGGCATCGGCGAGCGCCCGGGCCGACTCCTCGCAGCGCACGTCGAGTTCGGCGATCCGCGCGGCCGCCTCGTCCACCGCGGCCCGGGTCTCCAGCAGGCTCGGCGCACCGGCCGCCCCGCCCTGCGCGAGGCCCGCGCCGAGCAGGTCGCCGTCCCGGGTCACCGCGGTCAGTCCCGGCTCCCGCACCACCAGCCGGACGGCCTCGTCCAGGCCGTCCACCACCACCGTCCGCTCCAGCAGCCGGGCCACCGCCGGCCGGAGCTCGGCCGGCCCGTCCACCAGCCCGGCCGCCCACCGGAGCCCGTCGGCCGCCGGCTCCCGCACCGCGGGCGCCCCGCCGACCAGCAGCGCCGCCCGCCCCGCGTCCCGCTCCCGCAGCAGCCGCAGCGCGGCCGCCGCCGTCTCCACCCCGTCGACCGCGACCGCCTCGGCCGCCGCCCCGAGCGCGGCGGCGACGGCCGTCTCGTACCCAGGCTCGACGGTCAGCAGCGAGGCGGCCGGCCCGAGCACCCCGGCCAACGCCCCGTCCACCAGCAGCGCACCGCTGCCGTCCTTGCGCCGCAGGCCCAGCGAGAGCGCCTCGTGACGCGCCGTCAGCCCGGCCCGCTCCTTCTCGACGGCGGCCAGCCCCTCCCGGGCTGCACCGACGGCGGCCGCGGCCGCGGCGGCCCGCTCCTTCGCCTCCCGGTGCGCGGCCTCGGCCTCCTCGTCCCCGCCGTCCGCGCCGCCGACCTCGGCCTCCAGGGCGGCGTACTCCTGCTGCGCGGCCTCGGCCCGCTCGACCGCACCGTCCCTGGCCTCGGCCTGGCGGGCCAGTTCGGCCTCGGCCCCGGCCGCCTTGGAACGGGCGGCGGCCGCCTGCCCCTGGAGCCGGGCCAGGCCCTCCCTGCGGTCCGCGATGGCCCGCGCGGCGCTCTTCAACCGGACGTCCTCGGCGGCGAGTTCACGCTCCAGCTCGGCCCTGCGCTCGACCGTCTCGGCCAGCGCGTACCGCGCCTCCTCCAGCGCCTCGGCGAGCGCGGCCTCCTCCTCGCGGACCCGGGCGGCCTCCCGCTCCAGCTCCTCCGGATCGCGCCCGCGCCGCTCCTCGCCCTGTCCGGCGGTGAGCGCGTGCCGCACCCGGGCCTCGGCCAGGCCGATGGTGCCCCTGGTCCGCTCGCCGAGCGCGGAGAGCCGGTACCAGGTCTGCCGGGCCTCCTCCAGCCGGGGCCCGAGCTGCTGCACCTGGGCCTCCAGTACGGCCTCCCGCTGCTGGGCCCGGTCCAGCTCCTGCTCCACGGTGGAGCGGCGCAGCCGCAGCGCCAGCTCGTCGGCGATCTCGGCCTCCACCGCCCGACGGAGCGTCAGCAGGTCGTCGGCGAGCAGGCGCAGCCGGGCGTCGCGCAGTTCGGCCTGGATCCCGGCCGCCCGCCGGGCGATCTTCGCCTGCCGCCCGAGCGGCCCGAGCTGGCGGCGCAGTTCGGCGACCAGGTCCTGCACCCGGTTGAGGTTGGCGGCCATCGCGTCGAGCTTGCGCAGCGCCTTCTCCTTGCGCTTGCGGTGCTTGAGCACCCCGGCGGCCTCCTCAATGAAGGCCCGGCGGCCCATCGGGTCGGCGTGCAGCACGGAGTCCAGCTGGCCCTGCCCGACGATGACGTGCATCTCGCGGCCGATGCCGGAGTCGGAGAGCAGCTCCTGGATGTCGAGCAGCCGGCAGGTCTCGCCGTTGAGGGCGTACTCGCTGCCGCCGTTGCGGAACATCGTGCGGGTGATGGTGACTTCGGAGTAGTCGATGGGCAGCGCGCCGTCGGTGTTGTCGATGGTGAGGCTGACCTCGGCGCGGCCGAGCGGCTGGCGGCCGCTGGTGCCGGCGAAGATGACGTCCTCCATCTTTCCGCCGCGCAGCGACTTGGCGCCCTGCTCCCCCATGACCCAGCTGAGGGCGTCCACGACGTTGGACTTGCCGGAGCCGTTGGGGCCGACCACGCAGGTGATGCCGGGTTCGAAGCGGAGGGTGGTGGCGGAGGCGAAGGACTTGAACCCGCGCAGCGTCAGACTCTTCAGGTGCACGCGCCCGTTCTCCTCACCTCGGCGGCCGTCCGGTGTTCACCTCCCGGATGGCCGACTGTATCCGGCCACCCTCACGGGGGCCGGACAGGCGGTGGTTTGACCACGCCGGAGCTGGGCAATGTGATCGGCAAAAGGTGACGGGAACGACGAAGGGACGCCGTCTTCGGCGTCCCTCTTGTAGCTGCGACCCCATCGGGGATCTCGTGCGCAGCAGCGTCGAACTCTGGCGATCGGGTCAGGATCAGGTGAGCGCGGGCTCCCGCTGGTCCAGCTCGATGCTGCTGAGCAGCGAGTGCTCGTCAACGACAGCGGTGAGTGCGTCGTTCTCGGCCTGCATCCGGTTGAGCTCGGACTCCAGGTCCTGGACGCGCTGCTGAAGCCGTCGCACCTCGGTGAGCATTCGCGGGTCGGGGCCGCCGACGTACCCGAGAAGCGCCTTTGCCATGATGAATGGTCCTCCACGCTGAGTGACCGAACCGTTTCGGTACAGGTCTTGGGGGAAGGGGTGTCACGCACCCGTCCGCGGGCCGGTAGTGCTGGCTGGGCACTACGGGAGAGCCGTGTGAGCTGGACTCACGACGACATGACCCTGCCGGGAGAACGCATATTGGTGCGCGGGCTTTCAGCGTCTCACCAAAGACGGTACGGGTCAACACGATCACCGCACGCTACCGCCACCCTGTCACCTGCACGCGGGAGTGGACACGCGGTGCGGCCGGGCGGGCGACCCATCGTGTGTCAGATGGATCACTGCTCGCTGCGGAGTCAACCACGAGTCTGCCCAGAAGGCAACCGCCCGACACCGGCATTCGCACCACGGTGTCACCTCAGTGTCACGCCGGTCTCGTCCGTGCACACCCCGGCGCCCCTGCCGCCCGCCGGGCGGCGCCCGCGGTCACCGGAGTTCGAAGCCCTCGTAGCACCCGGCGGTGCCTCCCCATATCTCGGTGACCCCGCTCACCCGGCCCGGCGTGCCGGGGCCGCGCAGCGCGTGCAGGAGGCGCTCGCAGTCGTGCCGCGCGCCCTGGGCGACCACCTGGACCCGGCCGTCGCCGAGGTTGCTGGTGTAGCCGGTGAGGCCGCCGATCTCCAGCGCCCGGGCCCTGGTCCACCAGCGGAAGCCGACCTCCTGGACCTTGCCGCGCACCCAGGCGGTGCAGCGGACGGACTCGTCGCTGTGCATGGCCACGACCCTAGGCCATGCACAGCGACCGGAACGTCAGCGGATCAGCGCCACCAGGGCGCGGGCCTCGTCCGAGGACTGCGAGAGCGCGGCCAGCGAGCCGTCCGCGAAGTGCAGGTCGACCCGGTCGGCGACGGCGCCGGTGCGGTCCTCGACCCGGCGGACCCGGCCGTAGGGCAGCTCGCCGAGCGGCTTGAGGCCGAGCCCGACCAGGTGGTCGGCGAGCAGCATCCGGCGGTCGGTGAAGGCCACCACCGCGCGGTTGTTGTCCATCGACGCGGCGCCCTCGTAGCCGTGCCGCACCGCGATCACGAACTGGCCGGCCTGGCTGCCCCAGCCACCCTGCAGGCCCGCGCCGCGGGTGATCCGGCGGATCACCCGGGAGATCCCGAAGATCCCCTCCAGCAGCAGCTCCGCGACCACCGCCACCGGCTCGAACAGCGCGCCGAGCACGGCCCCCACTCCCTGCGTCGCCGCGCCCGGCCGGTACTTGCGCGGGACGCGGCGGATCAGGTCGCTGAGGGTGAGCTCGGCCACCGCGTGGATCTGCTCGCCCGGCTGGAGGTGCGGCGCGAACAGCGGGCGGAAGGACTCGCCGCCCAGCGGGCGCGGCTCGACGTACTGACTCATCCGAAGGCCTCCTCGACCCGGGTCTGCGGCACCCGGTAGGGCTTCGCGTGCTCGCCGCCGTCCAGCGCGCCGGTGGCCGCGTCGATCGCGGCGTCGTCCTTGGCGGTGTCGGTGAGGACTCCGCCGAAGTCGCCCGCACCGATGCCGAGCCCGACGCCGGTGGCGATGCCGCCCTTCACCGCGCCGAAGCCGACCTTCACCGCCTGGGCGGTGGCGAACTCCCCGAGGGTACCGATGTTCGGGTTGGTGATCAGGTCCCTGGCGGTGCCGAAGCGGTTGCCGACGCCGCCGATCTTCCGGACCGCCTTGGCCGCCTTGAGGCCCTCGCGGATGTTCTTGAAGGACTTCCCGGCGGTCTGGATCTTCCGGACGGCGTCCATCAGCTTGCCCAGGGTGGTGGCCAGCTTGCGGGAGACCGAGGCGATCCGCAGGACGTAGACCGACACCTCCGCCTCGACCACCAGCGCGTTGACCACCGTGGCGGCGCCCAGGGTGATGATGTCGACCAGGATCATCGCGGCCATGGTGGCGATCAGGACCTCGATCGCCTCCCGGATCAGCCCGATCACCAGGTTCTCGGCCAGCTCGCAGGCCTCGGCGGCCTGGCTGATGATCTTGGCGGTCTCGTTCATGTCGGCGGCGGTGGCCTCGACGGCCTCGACCACCTTGCCCATGTGGCCGCCGAAGGCGGCGGAGGCCGCGCCCTCCCACTGGCCGGAGAGGGCCGATCCGCCCGAGCGCAGCTCGTTGGCGACCTCCTGCATCGCCTTCGCCTGGGCCTGCCACTCCTGGGCGGCGTTGGTGAGGGTCTCCAGCTCGCCGGTGACCTCCTCCAGCATGTCCATCAGCCCGAGGAAGTCGAGGGCTCCCTTGACGAACTCGTCCAGCCCGGCGTCCAGGCCCTCGGAGACCGGGTTGGTGAAGCTGGGCAGCGCCTCGAAAGGGGTGCTGACGAAGTCCCGGGTCCACTTGTACGCGGCACCGGCCTCGGCGAAGGAGACGTCCGTTCCGGGGATCACCGGCTGCTCCCGTCCCCGTAGGCCGAGGCGATGGCGGTGTCGTGGCTCTCGTAGTTGTCCGCCGTGTCCTGGAGGCCGCCGGCCGTGTCGGCCAGGATCTCGCCGAGGTCGGCGAGGTTCTGGTGCTCGGCCTCGGC
The DNA here is from genome assembly GCF_053602875.1 of Kitasatospora sp. NPDC004289. NCBI lineage: Bacteria > Bacillati > Actinomycetota > Actinomycetes > Kitasatosporales > Streptomycetaceae > Kitasatospora > Kitasatospora sp. NPDC004289. Next base: position 55,325 of record NZ_JBSGEL010000034.1, read on the forward strand.
GTGCTCCTGGTAGGCCTCGTACAGGTTCTGTGCGTCCGGCAGCTTGCCGAAGTCGTTCGAGTTCAGCGACACCGAGGCGAGGCGGGACTGGATCTCCGCGATCCGTTCCGCCTGCGCCTCGACGAGTGCCGCGTACTGCCTGAGTGCGCCCGGTTCTACCCGGAAGCCCTGGTCCCCCATGGTGGTGCCCCTTGCTCTCTGCCTAGCTGATCATCGTACTGATAGCCAGACGCAGCCCTGCGGGCAAGGGGTTTCACACCACCCGACTCAGAAGCCCCCGAAGTCCCCTCCCCCACCGAAGTCCCCGCCGCCACCGCCGTCGAACCCGCCGAAGTCGGAGGGGTTGAAGTCGGCTCCGGAGGAGTCGCCGCCCTCCCAGCCCGACCCGGCCGCGCCGCTGTCCGCCCAGGCGGTGGACGGGGTCGCCATCATCGAGCCGAGCGCCGTCCCGACCAGCAGGGCCGGCAGCATCCCGCCGCCGAAGTACCCGCCCGCCCACGGGCTGTAGGCCGGCCCGGCGTTCCAGTACGGCTCGCGGCCGTGCTCGGTCTCCACCGTCCGAACCACCGGCTCCTGACCCGCCGTCAGCCGGGCCGCGTCGGCCGCGCAGACCGGCACCGAGCGGCGGGCCGCACCCGCCGGTGCCCAGTCGGCGTCCTTCACCGAGGGGCCGTGCCGGGGGTCGAAGAAGCACGGCGGACGGCGGTCCGGCAGCGGCTGCTTCTCCCGACGGGCCGTCAGGGTGGCCAGCGCGAACCGGCCGTCGGCCAGCGCCTCGGTCACCGGGCGGACCTGCTCCGGGTGCCCGGCCCGGTCCATCTCCCGCTTGGCCCGGTCGTAGCAGTCCAGCGCGTGCGCGTAGTCCGCCCGCTGGGCGTCGTCCGCGTCCGGGGCGCCCGGGGCGAAGTCCAGCCGGTCCAGCTCCTCGCCGAAGGCCGTGATGTCCTCGTCCACCACCACCCGCAGCTGGGCCAGCTCGGCCCGGGTCTTCTCCGCCTTCTTCCGCTTCGACCGGCGCAGCAGCAGGAAGACCCCGCCGCCGCCCAGCGCCAGCAGCGCCACCGGCACCACGATCGCGGCCACCCCGACCCCGCCGGAGGAGGAGGCCACGCCCTTGCCCTTCGTCTGGGGGAGCGCCTGCCCGACGAAGTCGTCCAGGGTGCCGGCGATGTCACCGGGGTGCGCCCGGAAGGCCGCCCCGGCCATCGAGCCCGCCGCCGCGCCGGAGAGCGCCGCCGGGTCCGAGAAGGCCTTGAACTCCTCGCCCCGCCAGATCGCGTAGACGCCCGTCACCCCGACCCTGGTGCGCAGGTCCCGGGCGAGGGTCTGCGCCGGGTACTGGTCGCCGGCCGGCACCACGGCCACGAACACCGGCTTGTCGGCGGCCTTGATCCGCGCGGTCAGCGCGGCCGCCTGCCCGGCCGAGTACCGCCCCGCCATCGCCGGATCGACGTACACCTGACCCTGTTTCAGCGCCTTCCCCGCCTCCTCGATCCCCCCGGCGGCCACGGCGGGGCCCGCGAGGAGCAGCAGGAGTGCGGCCACCAGCGCGGCGAGCACGGCGACGGCCGGGGAACGGCCCGGGCGGTGGAGCGCGAAGGTCCTCATGCTCCGAACCTACCCCCGGAGGCCGGACATTCCGCCCACCCCGGGGCACCCGGTCTCCCCCGCCGGTCGGGCCGGACCGCACTCCTCCTACCGGTGGACCCCGCCACCCGGCGGGCGGGGCATAGTTAGGACTGATCAAGCACGTCCGCACCATCCACGATCGGAGCACCCGGTGATCCTGGGCCTCGTCACCGCCGTCGCGGCATCCGCCTGCTACGGCACCGGCTCGGTACTCCAGGCGGTCGGCTCACGCCGCTCCGCCCGCGAGGAGGCCGCCGCCAAGGGCCGCTCCGCCGGGGTCACCGAGCACGGCGGCCCCAACCTCTCCTCCACCGCCAAGGCCGCCGTCACCTGGGAGTTCATCCTCGGCACGGTGCTCGACCTGATCGGCTTCGGCCTCGGCGCGCTGGCCGCCCGGCTGCTCCCGCTCTTCCTCTCGCAGACCATCATCAGCGCCAACCTGGTGATCACCGCGGTGCTCTCCATCAAGCTGCTCGGCATCCGCCTGAAGCGCCCCGAGTGGGCCTCGATCGCCGTGCTCTGCGCCGCGCTGATCCTGCTCGCCGTCGCGGCCGGCCCCGAGGGCGGGCACCACGCCGAGATGGCCGTCCACTGGTGGCTGCTCGGCGTCACCGTCGCCCTGATCGTGATCGGCGCGGTGGTGGTCCGCCTGATGGGCGCCGGCGGCGCGATCGTGGCGGGCCTGCTCTCCGGCCTCGGCTTCGGCGCGCTCGGCGTCGGCGTGCGCATCCTGAACGGCGTCGAGCCCTTCGACCTGGTGAAGCTGGTCTCCGACCCGGCCCTGTACGCCATCCTGGTCGGCGGCATCGGCGGGATGTACCTGCACACCGTGGCCCTGCAGATCGGCTCGGTCAACGGCGCCACCGCCGCCCTGGTGGTCGGCGAGACCGTCATCCCCGGCGCCGTCGGCGTCATCTGGCTCGGGGACTCCTCCCGCGCCGGCCTCGGCTGGCTCGCCGCCTTCGGCTTCCTGCTCGCCGTCGTCAGCGCCGTCGGCGTCGCCTACTACGGCCAGGGCGAACAGGACCTGGGCGAGGACGCGGCCGCCGAACCCGAACTCACCAAGCGGGCCTGACCGTTCAGCGCGCTCCGTGCCCTCAGCGCGGAGCGCGCTGGCACTTCGGGCAGAAGTAGCTCGACCGGTTCATCCACGGCTCCCGCCGCATCGCCGTCCCGCACCGCCGGCACGGCTCCCCCTCGCGCCCGTACGCGTCCAACTCCCGCGAGAAGTACCCGCTCTCGCCGTTCACGTTGACGTACAGGCTGTCGAAGCTCGTGCCGCCCACCGCCAGCGCGGCCCCCATCACGTCCCGGGCGTGGTCCAGCAGCGCGTGCGCCTGGGGCCGGGTCAGGGTGGCGGTGGCCCGCTCGTAGTGCAGCTTGGCGCGCCACAGCGACTCGTCCGCGTAGATGTTGCCGACCCCGCTGATCAGCGTCTGGTCGAGCAGCGCCCGCTTCACCGTGGTCCGCTTGGTGCGCAGCGCGGTGACGAACAGCCCGTCGTCGAAGCGCTCGTCCAGCGGGTCCCGGGCGATGTGCGCGATGGAGAGCGGCGTGGACTCCGGATCCCCCGGCTCGGACTCCTCGACCGCCAGACCGCCGAAGGTCCGCTGGTCGACGAAGCGCAGCTCGCGCCCGCCGTCGGTGAACCGCAGCCGCACCCGCAGGTGGGTCTCGTCGGGCACCACCGGGTCCTGGACCAGCAGTTGGCCGCTCATCCCGAGGTGCCCGATCAGCGCCTGGTCCCCGCCGAGCGGCACCCAGAGGTACTTGCCCCGGCGCTGCGGCGCGCCCAGGGTGGCCCCGGCCAGCCGGGCGGCGAACTCGTCGGCCCCGCCGGGCTGGCGGCGGACGGCGCGCGGGTGGAGCACCTGCGCCTCGGCCACGGTGCGGCCGGCCGCCCAGCGGGCGAGACCGCGCCGGACCACCTCTACTTCGGGGAGCTCGGGCACGGGGGCCGCCTATTCGTGACGAACGGTCAGCTGCTGGGAGTGGTACCGGGGTTGAGCTGGTCGGCGTACTTGGCCTTGATGGCCCGCCAGGCGCTCTCCGCCGCCTTCTGCTCGGCTTCCTTCTTCGAGCGGCCGCTGCCCTGCCCGAAGTCCTCGCCGGCCACCCGGGCGTTCGCGCTGAAGGTCTTCTCGTGGTCCGGGCCGGATTCGGCGACCACGTACTCCGGCACTCCGATGCCCACCGTGGCGGTGAGCTCCTGGAGGCTGGTCTTCCAGTCCAGGCCCGCGCCCAGCTGAGAGGACTCCTCGATCAGCGGGTCGAACAGGCGGTGGACGAAGTCGGTGGCGGCGTCCAGGCCCTGGTCCAGGTAGATGGCGCCGATGACGGCCTCGACGGTGTCCGCGAGGATCGAGGACTTGTCCCGGCCGCCGGTGCCCTCCTCGCCCTTGCCCAGACGGATGAAGGTGCCGAGCTCCAGGCCCCGGCCGACCTCGGCCAGCGCACGGGAGTTGACCACCGCGGCGCGCAGCTTGGCCAGGGTGCCCTCGGCGACCTCCGGGTGGAGGCGGTAGAGGGTGTCCGTGACGACCAGCCCGAGCACCGAGTCACCGAGGAACTCGAGGCGCTCGTTGGTCGGCAGCCCGCCGTTCTCGTAGGCGAAGCTGCGGTGCGTGAGGGCACGCACCAGAAGGGCGCGCTCGAGCGTGTACCCGAGGCGCCCTTCCAGGACGTCGTATTCGGTCGAAGCCGGACCGCCGGCCTTGCTCCCGTTGGCAGGAGCCGACTTGCGGGTGGAAATGCTCTCCGACATCGATCCGTGCACCCCGCCGATCAGACCGAGAGGACCTGGCGACGGTTGTACGTGCCGCAGCTCGGGCACGCGATGTGGCCCAGCTTCGGCTCGTGGCAGCGGTCGCACGCCACGAGGGCCGGAACGACGGCCTTCCAGTTGGACCGACGGTGGCGCGTGTTGCTGCGCGACATCTTCCGCTTCGGAACAGCCACGGCTACTTCTCCTGGTTCTCGGCGAGACCCTCACGGGTACCGCTGGTCTTGATCCCGTCACCCTCGTCGCCGGGGGCGGCGGAGAGTCCCTGCAGAGCCGCCCACCGGGGGTCGGCGGCGTCGTGGTGGTGGGCCGGGTCGTCGCTCAGGCGCGCTCCGCATTCGGAGCACAGGCCCAGGCAGTCTTCCTGGCACACCGGCTGCAGCGGCAGTGCGAGCACCACCGCGTCACGCAGCACCGGCTGGAGGTCGAAGAAGTCGCCCTCCAGACGGTAAGTCTCGTCCTCGGAGTCCTCGTCGAGGTCCTCCGCACCGGCGGTCCGGGCGCGGTGACGCTCGTCGGACTCCGGGTAGTAGTACAGCTCCTGGAAGTCGACCTCCAGGTCGTCCTCCACCGGCTCCAGGCAGCGCACGCACTCGCCCTCGACGTGGGCGGTCGCGGTGCCGGTCACCAGCACGCCCTCGACCACCGACTCCAGGCGGATGTCCAGCTCGATCTCGCTGCCGGCCGGGACGCCGATGACGTCCTCGATGCCGAGGTCGGCGGGCGCCGGCAGGGTGCGGGAGGCCTTGCGCAGCGAGCCCGCGCGACGACCGAGCTCATGCGTGTCGAACACGAGCGGGTCGCGGTGGTCGAGGCGGTTCAAGGTGTCCTGACTTCCTGCTGGCGGCACGCACTACCTGCGCGGCGCGGATCGGTTCTGGTCGGCGGCTTCCAGGCAGCCGAACGGGCCCAGCTCTGGAGGGGCCGGAGTGGTCAGACTACCGGACACTCCGGCCTGGCCCAACTTCGCCCGGAGTCACCGGCCGCCGAGCTCCCGCAGCCTGGTCATGTCGATCATGCTGGTGTCGAAGAAGCTGGTCTCGTCCAGGCTCGCCTGCTGCTGGGACATCTGCTGCGGCATCTGCTGCGGGACCTGCTGCTGGGGCACCTGCTGCTGCGGGTAGCCGTACGCGTCGTACTGCTGCTCCTGGCCCTGGTACGCGGCCGGCTGCTGGTAGCCGTACGCGGGGTCGAAGCCCTGGGTCTGGTACCCGGGCTGGGGCTGCTGCGGGTAGCCGTACGGGTCAGCCGGGGGCTGCCCGGCCGGGTCGTAGCCGCCGCCGTAGACCTCGGCGTACTGGCCGTTGCCGTACTGGCCCTCCTCCGGGGCCTGCCAGCCGGCCGCCGCGGGGGTGGGCTCGGGCCAGCTCTGCTGCTGCGGGACCTCGGCCCGGTACCAGGGCTGCTCGTCCTCCTCGGCGAAGCCGGCCGCGACCGCCTCGGCCCGGTCCTTGGCCTGCTGGGCCTGGTCGGCGGCGGCCAGGTAGGCGCCGAGCTCGTCGATCGGGGCCTTGCCGAGGAGCTTGTCGCGGCCCTTGCCGACGGCCTCCAGGGTCTTGCTGAGCACCGTCTCCAGGGTGGCGAGCTTCACGTCGACGTACTCGTCGACCTCGGGGCTCGGGCTGACCCGGGAGCGGAACTCCTCGCCGTCCTGGGCCTCCTCGTCGAAGGGCTGCTCGAAGACGCTGGAGTCGCCGCGCAGCTTCTGCCGGCCGCGGCCGACGGCGCCGAGCGTCTTGGTGAGCACCACCTCGAAGTTGGCCAGCTTGGAGTCGACGTAGTCGTCCGCCTCGGCGCGCTTGGTCTCGACCTCGAACCGGGCCTCGGAGAGGATGCGGTCCGCCTCGGCCTGGGCCCGCAGGACCACCTCGGTGTCGGAGACGATCGAGCCGCGCTCGTCGTGCGCGCCGCGGATGATCTGGTCGGCCTGCGCCTGGGCGTCCGCCACCACCTGCTCGTGGTCGGCCATCACCGACTGGGCCTGGGCGAGTTCGGCGGGCAGCGCCTCGCGGAGCTGCTGGAGCAGGCCGACCAGCTCGGCCCGGTTCACCACGCAGGACGCCGACATGGGCATCGAGCGGGCGTTCTCCACCGCCGAGACGATCGCGTCGAGTCTGTTCTGCACGTCCACGGGGCTTCGTCTTTCCGTGTGCCGCCGAGCTGCGGCGGAGGCAGCGCCCCACGGCACGGCATCACCGTCGGGCAGGAGTACAGACTGTACGGCCAGAGCGGGCGCAGCTCACAACGCCGGTGCCACCACCGCGAAGGAATGTGACGGTTCGCCAGCTCTGTCCGGATTCAGCGGTTCCGCTCGGCGATCCGCTCGACCAGCCGGCTGTTGACGCCCTCGGGCAGCAGGTGGGAGACGTCGCCGCCGTAGGAGGCGACCTCCTTGACCAGGCTGGAGGAGAGGAAGCTGTAGGTCGGCGAGGTCGGCACGAAGAGGGTCTCGACGCCGGTCAGGCCGTGGTTCATCTGGGCCATCTGCAGCTCGTAGTCGAAGTCGCTGACCGCCCGCAGGCCCTTGATGATCGCGGGGATGCCGCGCTCCCGGCAGAAGTCCACCAGCAGGCCGAGGTGGGCCTCGATCTCGATGTTGCCGAGGTGGGCGGTGGTCTCCCGGATGAGCTCGATCCGCTCCTCGACGGTGAACATGCCCTGCTTGTTCTTGTTGATCAGCACCGCGACGTGCACCACGTCGTAGAGCTTGGAGGCCCGCTCGATGATGTCGAGGTGGCCGTTGGTGATCGGGTCGAACGAACCCGGGCAGACCGCTCGGCGCATGGCGTGGACTCCCTTGAGGGACAGGGTGGGTGGGGGGACTACCGGCCCTCGACGTCGTCGTCGGGGCCGGAGGCGGCGCGACCGTACCAGAGGGTTCCCTCGCCGTAGCGCCGCGAGCGCACCGGCTCGAAGCCCTCGGGCCAGCCGAACTCACCGCCCCTGGTGCTGCGTTCCACGGTGACGAGTACCTCCTCGTCGAGCCAGCCCCCGGCCAGGAGTGTGATCAGCATCTCCCGGACCTCGTCGTCCGTCACGGAGTACGGCGGGTCCAGGAAGACCAAGTCGTACGGAGCCGCCGGAGCCTGACCCGCGATCACCCGCTCGGCCCTGTCGGCACGGATCTCGGCCCCCGGGAGCGCGATGGTCCTGACGTTCTCCCGGATCACCCGGGCGGCGGAGGCGTCCGCCTCCACCAGCAGGACGTGCTCCGCGCCCCGGCTCAGCGCCTCCAGGCCGACCGCGCCCGATCCGCCGAACAGGTCGAGCATCCGGGCCCCGTGCAGGGTGCCGCGCAGCGCCTGGAGGGTGGAGAACATCGCCTCCCGGGCCTTGTCCGAGGTCGGGCGGGTGGTCCGGCCTGGCGGGACGGCGAGGCGGCGGCCTCCGGCGGTGCCGGCGATCACGCGGGTCATGAGGTGGGGCGGTCCTCTCGTAGGAAGGCGTGACCACCACCTAACCACGAGCGGGGCGCGAGGAACTGTTCGGCCGACCCTCTACCGCCGTAGTGGGTCGGCAGCGCAGTTCCTCGCGCCCCCGGGATTACGAGCCCTCGCCCCCGACGATGGCCGGGCTGGCGTAGCGGGACCAGGAGAGGCAGCCGTCGGGCGGGCAGTACTCGGGCTTGCGCGGGTCGTGGCCGAGCTCGCGGAGCTTGGTGCGGACGGAGTCGGGCGTGCGGCCGAAGCGGGCGGCGATCCGGGCGATGGTCTCGCCCTCGTGGAAGCGGCGGGTCAGCTCCTCCTCGTGCTGGGGCACCCAGGGGGCGCCGTGGCCGGGGTAGAGCTCGCGGAGCACGTCGCGGTCGGGGATGGGCTCGGAGACGTCGGCGACGATGGCCAGGGCGCGGAGCGCCCGGTTGAGCGCGATCCGCAGGTTGGCCACCTCCTCGACCGGGAGGCGGAGCTTGCCCGAGGCGAGCGGGCTGGCGGCCGCCCCCTCGCGCCAGCCGGTCAGGGTCAGGGTGACCTCGCGGTCGTCCTCGCTGGCCAGCTCGATGCGGAAGACCTTGTCGCCCAGCGGAAGCTCGTTGAGATGACGGAATGCCAAGGCAGAACCCCCAGGAGTCGTGCCAGGTACGCACCTTGGGGGTGCGCCCTGAACAACTCCTATTCTGCCGTGCGCCACTGACAATTCCGGGGGCTCAAGATCCTTGCTGAGCTGGGAAGTTACCCCTTTTCGAGGTACTCCGCGCGGTCCTCGTCGAGCAGGCTCTCCAGGGCGGTGCGGAGCTCCGGATGGGCCGTCAGATCGGGGTCCTCGGCGACCAGCTTGGCGGCCTCCTCGCGGGCGGTGGCGATGACCTCCTCGTCCTCCAGGACGGAGAGCACCTTGAGCGAGGACTTCACGCCGGACTGGGCCTGGCCGAGCACGTCGCCCTCGCGGCGCTGCTCCAGGTCGATCCGGGAGAGCTCGAAGCCGTCCAGGGTGCCGGCCACCGCGTCGAGGCGGGACCGGGCGGAGGAGCCGGCGGGCATCTCGCTGACCAGCAGGCAGAGTCCGGCGGCGGAGCCGCGGCCGACCCGGCCGCGGAGCTGGTGGAGCTGGGAGACGCCGAAGCGGTCGGCATCCATGATCACCATGGCGGTGGAGTTGGGCACGTTGACGCCGACCTCGATCACGGTGGTGGCGACCAGCACGTCCACCTCCCCCGCCGCGAACCGCCGCATCACGTCGTCCTTGGCCTCGGGCGCCAGCCGCCCGTGCAGGATCTCCACCCGCAGCCCGGCCAGCGGGCCCTTGGTGAGCATCTGCGCCGTCTCCACCACGGCCAGCGGGGGCCGCCGTTCGTCACTGGACGCGCCCAGATCCTCGGGGTCGTCGGGAGCGGCGGCGGGCTTGCGCTTCTTCTTGGCCGGGCCCTCCTCGGGCTCGTCGCCGATCCGGGGGCAGACCACGTACGCCTGGTGGCCCTTGCCGACCTCCTCGCGGACCCGCTCCCAGGCGCGGGCCAGGAAGTTGGGCTTCTCCAGCGCGGGCACCACGTGGGTGGAGATCGGGGAGCGGCCGGCCGGGAGCTGGTCCAGGACGGAGGTCTCCAGGTCGCCGAAGACCGTCATCGCCACCGTGCGCGGGATCGGGGTGGCGGTCATCACCAGCAGGTGCGGGGGCTGGCTGCCCTTGGCGCGCAGCGCGTCGCGCTGCTCGACGCCGAAGCGGTGCTGCTCGTCCACCACCACCAGGCCGAGGTCCAGGAAGGTGACCTTGTCCTCGATCAGCGCATGGGTGCCGATGGCGATCCCGGCGTCCCCCGTGACCATGTCCAGCAGCGCCTGGCGGCGCGCGGCGGTGCCCATCGAACCGGTCAGCAGCACCACCTTGGTGCCCAGGTCGGAGCCGCCGAGCATGCCGCCCTCGGCCAGGTCCCCCATCATCTCGACGATGGAGCGGTGGTGCTGCTGGGCCAGCACCTCGGTCGGCGCCAGCAGCACCGCCTGGCCGCCGGCGTCCACCACGGCGAGCATCGCGCGCAGCGCCACCAGGGTCTTGCCGGAGCCGACCTCGCCCTGCAGCAGCCGGTGCATCGGGTGCTCGGTCGCCAGGTCGGCGAAGATCTCGGCCGACACCTTCTGCTGACCCTCCGTCAGCGTGAAGGGCAGCCGGGTGTCGAAGGCGGCCAGCACCCCGTCGGCGGAGGGCCGCCGGGCCACGGCGGGCAGCGCGGAGTCCGCGGCGCGGCGCTGGGCGAGCGCGACCTGGAGGACGAAGGCCTCGTCCCAGCGCAGCCGCTCCTGGGCGCGCTCCTTCTCGGCCTGGTTGCGCGGACGGTGGATCAGCTCCAGCGCCTCGGGGAGCGGGATCAGGCCGTGCTTGTCGCGCAGCTCGGCGGGGAGCGGTTCGCCGACGTCGGCCAGGTGCTTGTCGAGCCCCAGCTCGACGCAGAGCTGGAGCTTCCAACTGGGCATCTGGGCGCTGGCCGGGTAGACCGGGATGAGGCGGCCCGCGAAGCGGCCCGCCGCCTCGCCGCCCGCCTCCTCACCGTCGATCAGCTGGTAGTCCGGCGAGGCGAGTTGGCGCTTGCCGTTGAAGACGCCGACCTTCCCGGCGAACAGGCCCTGGGTGCCGGGGCGGAGGTCCTTCTGCCGCCAGCCCTGGTTGAAGAACACCAGGCTGAGGCGGCCACGTCCGTCGGTGACCACCACTTCGAGGCGGTCCCCCTTGCGGGCCTTGAACGGGATCAGGGTGACCTTCTCGACCCGGGCCAGCACGGTGACGTGCTCGTCGATCTCCAGCTCGTCGAGGCTGGTGAGCTGGCCCCGTTCCACGTACTTGCGCGGGTAGTGGTGCAGCAGGTCGCCGACCGTGCGCAGCTTGAGGCTGTCGGCCAGCACCTTGGCGGTGCGGTCGCCGACCAGCTTGGTCAGGGATTCGTCGAGAGCGCCCACCGTCCCTATTGGACACCACCGTGGCGACAACACGGAGCGCCCCGCAGGGGCGCGGGGAACTGCGCGCAGGGGAACGGCAGCACCTGCAACTGGCTCACCTGCCCCGACCTGGCTCTGGTCCGCCTTCCGATGCGCGCAGTTCCTCGCGCCCCTGGGTCGCTGCCCTGCTGGGCGCGGTCACTCGACCCCGATGAGCAGCGGGACCGCCTGCTGGCCCCCGTCGTAGCGGACGGTGTCGACCTCGGGGCGTTGGCGGCGGGCGTGGGCGTCGAGGCGTTCCGCCAGCCCGGGCGGGGCGCCCTCGCCGAGGACCAGGGTGACGAGCTCGCCGCCGGCGGCGAGCATCCGGCCGAGGACCTCCTCGCCGATCTCCGCGAGGTCGGCGCCGATCGCGACCACGTCCCCGTCGATCAGTCCGAGCACGTCCCCGGCCTGGCAGACCCCGGCCATGGTCCAGGACTCCCCCTCGGCGACGACGAGTTCCGCGTACCGGGTGGCCCCGGCCGCCGAGGTCATCGCGACCACGTCCTCGTCGAAGCGCCGCGCGGGCTCGTGCACGGCGAGCGCCGCCAGCCCCTGCACGGGCGAGCGCGTGGGCAGCACCGCGATCCGGACGCCCTCCTGCCGGAGCTGGTCGGCGGCGGCACCCGCGGCGGCCCGCAGCTCGGGGTCGTTGAGCAGCAGCACCACCTCCCGCGCGCCGCACCGCCGTGCCGCGGCGGCGAGTTCGGCGCTGGCGGGCGGCCGGTCGGGGTCGGCGAGCAGGACGTGCGCCCCGGCCGCCTCGCAGAGTTCGGCGAGACCGGGGCCGGTGACCACGCTGAGCACGGCCCGTCCCTCGGTGGTCTCCCGGCTGCCCGCGCCGGCCCGGGCGGCGGCCTCGGCGAAGTGGGTGATCCGGATCTGGTACGGCCGTCCGGCCCGCACGCCGGCCTCGACGGCGGCACCCGCGTCGTCGACGTGCACGTGGACGTTCCACAGGCCGTCGCCGCCGCCGACCACCAGCGAGTCGCCGAGCGCGGCGAGCTCGCGCCGCAGGTCCGGCAGTGCCTCGTCGGGTGCGTCCAGCAGGTAGATGACCTCGAAGGCCGGGTGGCCGGGGCCGGGTGGCCGCTGGTGCCCCTCGCAGCCGGCGGCGGGACGCAGCCCGTGGTCCTGACGGAGTGCGACCGGGCCCATCGGGGTCTTCCCGGCCACCGCGTCGGCCAGTGCGCCGAGCACGGCGACCAGCCCGCGGCCGCCGGCGTCGACCACGCCGGCCTCGGCGAGCACGGGCAGCTGTCCGGGGGTGCGCAGCAGGGCCTGCCGGGCCGCCCGGTAGGCGGTGTCGGCGGTCCCGACCAGCCCGTCCCGGCCGCCGCCGTCCTCGGCGGCCGTCGCGGCGGCGGCGGCGACGGTGAGCAGGGTGCCCTCGACCGGTTCGGCGACGGCCTGGTAGGCGGAGTCGGCGGCCCGGCGCAGGGCCTTGCCCAGGTTGGCCGGTTCGCCGCCGTGGGCGAGGACCTCGGCGAGGCCGCGCAGCCACTGGGCGAGGATCACCCCGGAGTTGCCCTGGGCACCGATCAGGGCGCCGCGGGCGAGCAGGGCGGTGGCCTCGGCCAGGCCCTCCACCCGGCCCTGTTCGAGCGCCTCGGTGGCGGACTCGACGGTCAGGTAGAGGTTGGTGCCGGTGTCGCCGTCCGGTACGGGGTAGACGTTGAGGGCGTCGATCTCCTCGCGGGCCTGACCGAGGGCGGTCAGCGCGAGGCGGCTCCAGGTGCGGACGGTGGTGGCGTCTAGCGTGGCCGGCACCTGGCTCCTCCGGATGAACGCGACGGAAATGGGGCGATGCTGGCAGGTTATCCGGCGAACGGGCCGGTGGGCGCCGGTGCCCGTCGGGACGATCATGGCCTGGGCCGTGGTAGTTTCGTTGAGCGGGAGTGCTCGTTGTATGCTCTCCCGGTTGCCTGGAACAACCCGGGCGCACCCCTTGAACCGATCCGGTCCACGCGAGTGGCCCAGTTCTTTCAGCCGGGGTTTTCGAACGTAAATGATCTGAAGTCTTGGAGTGACTCCTGTGGCTGCCAACTGCGACGTCTGCGGCAAGGGGCCGGGCTTCGGCAACAGCATCTCCCACTCGCACCGCCGTACCCCCCGTCGTTGGAACCCCAACATCCAGACGGTTCGTGCGACGGTCGGTCGGACGCCGAAGCGGCTCAACGTCTGCACCTCGTGCATCAAGGCCGGTAAGGTCTCGCGCTGACGCGCAGACCGGTTAGCCGGTCCTCCAGATCGCCGATTCGCCCTAGGGCGGGTCGGCTTTCTGTCTTTCCCGCACGGGTGCGGGCGTGAGGGGCGGGCCCGCGAGGGCCCGCCCCTCCGCACGTCTCAGGAGCGCCAGCGCCAGGCGTGGTCCACCGGGCCGATGCCCGCTCCGAGCGCGAAGCCGCCGCGGATCGCACCGGTGATGTAGTCCTTGGCCGCGGCCACCGCCTCCGGCATCTCCGACCCCTTGGCCAGCTCACTGGCGATCGCGCTGGCCAGCGTGCAGCCGGTGCCGTGGGTGTGCCGGTTGTCCAGGCGCGGCGCCCGGTACCAGTGGCGGGAGCCGTCGGCCCCGGCCAGCAGGTCGGCCGCCTCGCCGTCCAGGTGGCCGCCCTTGACCAGCACCCACTGCGGCCCGTACCCGAGCAGCGCCTCGGCGGCGGCGTCCATGTCGCGCTCGCCGGTCACCTCGATGCCGGTGAGCTGCGTCACCTCGTGCAGGTTGGGCGTGGCGAGGGTGGCGACCGGCAGCAGCCTCTCCCGGACGGTGGCCACCGCCTCGGCGGCGAGCAGCGCGTCGCCGTGCTTGGAGACGCCGACCGGGTCGACCACCACCGGGGCGCCGACGTCGGCGAGCAGCTCGGCGACGGTCTCCACCAGCTCGACCGAGGCGAGCATGCCGGTCTTCACCGCCTGCACGCCGATGTCGTCCACGACGCTGCGGAACTGGGCCCGGACCGCCTCGGCCGGGAGCTCCCAGTAGCCCTGGACGCCGACCGAGTTCTGGGCGGTGACGGCGGTGATCACGCTCATGCCGTGGACGCCGAGCGCGAGCATCGCCTTGAGGTCGGCCTGGATGCCGGCGCCGCCGCCGCTGTCGGAGCCGGCGATGGTGAGTACGCGAGGAGGAGCAACCATGGGCGCCAACCTATCGAACCCGGCTCAGAGCACGGCTTCGGACTCCGCCCAGCGGTCCTCGGGGACGGTCTTCAGCTGCTGGACGGCCTCGGCCACCGGGATCAGCTCGATGGTGGTGCCGCGCAGGGCGGTGAAGTGCCCGAAGGCGCCCTTGTGGACGGCCTCCACGGCGTGCCAGCCGAAGCGGGTGGCGAGTACCCGGTCCCGGGCGGTGGGGGTGCCGCCGCGCTGGGTGTGGCCCAGGATGACCGGCCGGGCCTCCTTGCCGAGCAGGTTCTCCAGCTCGATGGCCAGCCGGTTGCCGATCCCGCCGAAGGTCTGGTGGCCGTACTGGTCCACCGAGCCGTGGTCGAAGCGGAGCGTCCCGGGCGCGGGCTTGGCGCCCTCGGCGACCGCGATGATGGCGAACTTCTTGCCGCGTCGGAAGCGCTCCTCGATCATCCGGGAGACGGCCTCGATGTCGAAGGCCTTCTCCGGGATCAGGATGCCGTGGGCGCCGGCGGCCATCCCGGCGGTCAGCGTGATCCAGCCGGTGTGACGGCCCATCAGCTCGACCACCATCACCCGCTGGTGCGATTCGGCGGTGGTCTTGAGGCGGTCGATCGCCTCGGTGGCCACGTGCACGGCCGTGTCGAAGCCGAAGGTCACGTCGGTGGCGTCGATGTCGTTGTCGATGGTCTTGGGGACCCCGACCACCGGCAGCCCGGCGTCGCTGAACATCCGGGCGGCAGTCAGCGTGCCCTCGCCGCCGATGGCGATCAGCGCGTCGATCCCGATCCTGCCCGCCAGCTCCTGGGCGTTCTCCACCGCCCACTGGATGCGCTCGCGCTGCACCCGGGCCGAGCCGAGGATGGTGCCGCCGAGGGTGAGCAGACCGGTGACGTCGTCGTGCGAGACAGGACGGGTCCGGCCCTCGATCAGGCCGAGGAAGCCGTCCTCGATGCCGATGATCTCGTCGCCGTGCACGTCGGTGCCCCGGTGCACCACCGAGCGGATCACCGCATTGAGGCCGGGGCAGTCTCCGCCGCTGGTCAGGACACCGATGCGCATGGGGGTGTGCTTCTCCCGCCGGGTTAGTCGGATTCTCGTACGAGCCGGACAACACCCAACGAAACGGACATTGCCGACGGGCTCACACTAGCCGCCCGAACCGCCCCAACCGGAATTCCCGCGCCTCACACGGCGTCAGTCCTCCTCCGCCGCGAAGTGGTCCCAGCCCCCCGCCCGGTCCCACGGCGCGCCGTCCACCGTCACCACGCCCCCGCGCGCCGGGCTGGCCGGGCGGACCACCTCACCGACCACCCGCCAGCGGGCGGGCAGTTGGACCGTGGGCGGGAAGGTGGCCACGATCGCGTGGTCCTCGCCGCCGGAGAGCACCCAGACCAGCGGGTCGATGCCGACCGCCTGGCCGATGTCGGCCATCTGGGCCGGCACGTCGAAGTCGGCCGCGCGCAGGTCGATGTCCACCCCGCTGGCCCGGGCGACGTGGCCGAGGTCGGCCACCAGGCCGTCGCTGACGTCGATCATCGAGGTGGCGCCGAGGTCGGAGCCGGCCGGGCCCGCGTGGTACGGCGGCTCGGGGCGGCGGTGCGCCTCCACGAAGGCGCGCGGCGAGCGGAAGCCCCGGGTCAGCACCGAGAGCCCGGCGGCGGACCAGCCCAGCCAGCCGGTGACCGCGACCACGTCGCCGGTCCTGGCGCCCGAACGGGTCACCGGGGCGCGGCCCTGGAGGTCGCCGAGCGCGGTGATGGCCAGCGTGATGGTGTCGCCGCGCACCACGTCGCCGCCGACCACGGTGGCCCCGGCCACCTGGCACTCGTCCCGCAGGCCGTCCATCAGTTCGGTGGCCCAGGTGGTCGGGAGGTCGGCCGGGGCCACCAGGCCGAGCAGTATCGCGGTGGGGACCGCGCCCATCGCGGCGATGTCGGCGAGGTTCTGGGCGGCGCACTTGCGGCCGACGTCGTAGGCGGTGGACCAGTCCCGGCGGAAGTGCCGGCCCTCGATCAGCACGTCGGTGGTGGCCACCACCCGGCTGTCGGGCGCCTTCACCACGGCGGCGTCGTCGCCCGGCCCGAGCTCCACGGCCGGGGTCATCGGCAGCCGGGCGGTGAGCTCCTTGATGAGTCCGAACTCGCCGAGCTCGCCCACGGTCCCCTGCATCTGCCGTCCTCTCTCCACTGTCCCCAGTCGCCCCGTCTGCGCGCAGCGTACGCCCTCCGGGGGCTCCCCAGCGGCGGGGGTCAGCGGTAGCGTGGTGAGCGGACTTCGCCGGTCCGCCCACCCCGCTCTGGAGGTCCCCCGTGGTACAGGCATACATCCTGATCCAGACCGAGGTCGGCAAGGCGACCGCCGTGGCCCAGGAGATCCAGAAGATCCAGGGCGTGGTCTCCGCCGAGGACGTCACCGGCCCGTACGACGTGATCGTCCGCGCCGAGGCCGCCACCATCGACGAGCTCGGCCGTCTGGTGGTCGCCCAGGTCCAGCAGATCGAGGGCATCACCCGCACCCTCACCTGCCCGGTGGTCAACCTGTAGGGCTGGCTACCATCGCGGGGTGAGCCGATTCAGCAGCCTCCCCGCCACCGTCCGCTGGGGCGTCCCGCCCGCCGCGCTGCTGACCTGCGTGGGCCTGCTCGGCTGGAGCTGGAGCCTGCCCGCCGACGTCGAACCCCCGCAGGTCCGGGGCAAGGCGCTGGCCGCCTGCGAGGCGCTGGACAAGGCGCTGCCGGGGACGGTGCTGGGCCACCGGCGTGACGACCCGTCACCGGCCTCGCCGTACACGGCGGCCTGGGACAGCTCGCCGCGCACCGTGCTGACCTGCGGCAGCGACCGGCCGGAGTACCTGAACGAGCTGGGCACCGCCTCCATGCCGGAGGTGAACGACGTCCAGTTCGGCATGGGCCGGGACGCGGACGGCGGCTACCGCTTCGTCACCACCATGCGGGACGCCTACGTGGAGGTCCTGGTGCCCGCGGGTGCCTACCCCAACTACGCCGACCCGCTCAGCTCGTTCACCGACGCCATCAAGGCGGCCGTCCCCGGCTGGCTCGCGCAGCAGCCGGGGACGGCCAACGGCTAGCGCAGGCCGGTCGAGCGGCTGAGCGCGGCGGTCAGCAGCCGGTCGATCAGCTCCGGGTACGGCAGGCCGGTGGCCTCCCACATCTTCGGGTAGGCCGAGATGGGGGTGAAGCCGGGCATGGTGTTGATCTCGTTCACCATCCAGCTGCCGTCCTCCAGCAGGAAGAAGTCGACCCGGGCCAGACCCTCGCAGCCGAGCGCCTCGAAGGCCGCCACCGCCTGCCGCCGGATCTCGGCCAGCTCGGACTCCGTCAGCTTGGCCGGGATCTCGACCTCGGAGGAGTCGATGTACTTGGCCTCGAAGTCGTAGAACTCGAAGCCGCCGCCGACGTGCACCTCGGCCGCGACGCTGGCCCGCGGGCCGTCCTCGAACTCCAGCACCGCGCACTCGATCTCACGGCCCGTCACCCCGAGCTCCACGATCACCTTGGGGTCGTGGCGGCGCGCCTCGTCGATCGCGGCGTCCAGGTCGGCCAGGTCCTTGACCTTGGTGATGCCCATGCTGGAGCCGGCCCGGCAGGGCTTCACGAACAGCGGCAGGCCGAGCGCGGCGATCCGCTCGCGGGCGGCGGCGCGGCCCTGCTCGCTCTCCCACTCGCGCGGGCGGACCACGGTGTAGTGGCCGACCCCGATGCCGTGCGAGGCCAGGATCCGCTTGGTGAACTCCTTGTCCATCCCGGCCGCGCTGGCCAGCACGCCGGAGCCGACGTACGGCACCCCGGAGAGCTCCAGCAGACCCTGGATGGTGCCGTCCTCGCCCCACGGACCGTGCAGCAGCGGCAGCACCACGTCCACCTCGCCGAGCACCTTGGGCGCGGCACCGGGCTCGCTCCAGACCACCTCGCGGCTGGCCGGGCTGCCCGGCAGCGCGACCTGACCCTCGGTGGACTCGGCGATGCCGTCCACGTCGGGGAGCTTCCCGTCGGTGATGGCCATCCGGCCCGGCTCGTCGCCGACCAGGGCCCACCGGCCCTCATGGGTGATGCCGATCGGCAGCACCTCGTACTTGCTCCGGTCGATCGCCCGGAGCACGCTGCCGGCGGTGACGACCGAGATGGCGTGCTCGGAGCTGCGTCCGCCGAAGACGATCGCAACGCGCGGCTTGGCCGCGTTCGGGGAGGTCTGTTCGATGCTCATATCGCATTTGAGACTACCGTGCGGATGTTTCCGGGGAAGACACCCGCACGGTGTCGGACCGTCAGCCCTCAGCGCCTCTCGGGCTTCGCCGAACGGGCCATCAGCCCGGCCAGCACCTCCTGGGTCGGCCGCCCGTGGTGCACCACGTCGACCACCGCCTGCACGATCGGCATGTCGACCCCGTGGCGGCGGCCCAGGTCGAGCACCGACTCGCAGGACTTGACGCCCTCGGCGGTCTGCTTGGTGGCGGCGACGGTCTGCTCCACGGTCATGCCGCGGCCCAGGTTGAAGCCGAAGGTGTGGTTGCGGGAGAGCGGCGAGGAGCAGGTCGCCACCAGGTCGCCCATCCCGGCCAGGCCGGCGAAGGTGTACGGGTCCGCGCCCAGGGTGAGGCCGAGCCGGGTGATCTCGGCCAGGCCGCGGGTCATCAGGGTGGCCTTGGTGTTGTCGCCCAGGCCCATGCCGTCGGCCATCCCGACCGCCAGGCCGATCACGTTCTTGACCGCGCCGCCGAGCTCGCAGCCGACCACGTCGGTGGAGGTGTACGGGCGGAAGTAGGGGGTGTGACAGGCCGTCTGGAGCCGCTTGGCGACCGCCTCGTCGGCGCAGGCGACCACCGAGGCGGCGGGCTGCCGGTCGGCGATCTCCCGGGCCAGGTTGGGCCCGCTGATCACCGCGACCCGGGCCGGGCCGACTCCGGCGACCTCCTGGATCACCTCGGACATCCGCTTGGCCGTGCCGAGCTCGACGCCCTTCATCAGCGAGACCAGCACCGTCCGCCCGTCGAGCAGCGGGGCCCAGTCGGCCAGGTTCTGACGGAGCGTCTGGGAGGGCACCACCAGCACCGCGAAGTCCGCCCCGGCGAGCGCCTCGGCGGGGTCGGTGGTGGCCCGGACGCCGTCCGGGAGCACGGTGTCCGGCAGGTAGTCCGGATTGACGTGGGTGGTGTTGATGGCGTCCACCAACTCCTTGCGGCGGCCCCAGAGGGTCACCTCGCAGCCGGCGTCCGCCATCACCACGGCGAACGCGGTGCCCCAGGAGCCGGTGCCGAAGACGGCGCAGCGGGTCATTCGGACTCCCCCTCGGTGCTGGTGCCCGCGGCCCGGTCCTTCTTGGCCGCGGCCTTGACCGCCCGGTCGCGGGCCGCCTTGCGCATGTCGTACCGCTCGGCCGGCGCGTCCTCGCCGCGGATGCCGGCCAGCACCTCGGTGATCGCGGCCATGATGTCCTCGGTGGCGTCGCGCAGCACCTGGGCGGTCAGTTCCTGCCCCTGGTACTTGCTCAGGTCCACCGGCGGCCCGGCCGCCACCGTCACCTTGTGCCGGGGGAAGAGGTTGAACTTGCCCTTCCCGCCCCGGCCGTAGGGCGGGATGATCTCGTGCGCGCCCCAGTGCGCGACCGGGATCACCGGCGCACCGGTCATCAGCGCGACCCGGGCCGCGCCGCTCTTGCCGGTCATCGGCCAGAGCTCCGGGTCCCGGGTCAGGGTGCCCTCGGGGTAGAACTGCACGCACTGGCCCCGGTCGATGGCGTCGATCGCCGCGCGGAACGCCTCGGCCGCGTCGGTGGACTCGCGGAACACCGGGATCTGGCCGGTCTTGCGCAGCATGAACCCGATGAACGGCACCGAGAACAGCTGGGACTTGCCCAGTATCCGCGGCGGACGGCCGCTGTTGTACTGCCAGTGGGCGTAGACCACCGGGTCGATCACCGAGTTGTGGTTCACCACCGCGAGGAAGCCGCCCTTCTCGGGCAGGTGCTCCCAACCCCGCCAGTCCGGCTTCACCAGGGCCGTGGTGACCGGCTTCACGAGTACGGCCGCGAAGCGGTACCAGATCCCGTAGTCGGCGTTGCCGAACCGGGCGTTCGAGCGGGCCACCCCTGCTCCTCTTTCCTCGTCCGTCGCACACCTGGTGCCACGGGTCCGTCGTGGCGGACCAGTCTCACGGCTGGCCCGGCCGCTGTCGAGCGCGTTCCCGGCGCCGGGCGGGCGGGCCGCCTGGCCGGGGTCACGGCACCGGCGTCAGAATGGCGCCGATGACCCAGGACACGGTACGCCCCGCACCAGCCGTCACGCCCGCGCCCCACCCCGAGTGGTCGCTGGTGTTGCCCGTGAAGCGGCTCGCCCTGGCCAAGAGCCGGCTCGGCCCCTTCGCCGGGGAGCGCAGGACGGCGCTCGCGCTCGCCTTCGCGCTGGACACCGTGGCCGCGGCGCTGGCCTGCCCGGCGGTGGCCCGGGTCCTGGTGGTCACCACCGACCCGACGGCCGGGGCCGAACTCACCCGCCTCGGCGCCCTGGTGGTCACCGACGAACCGGGCGGCGGCCTCAACCCCGCCCTGGCCCACGGCGCTTCGCGGGCCCGCCGGATCGCCCCGCGCTCCCCCGTCGCGGCGCTCTCCGCCGACCTGCCCGCCCTGCGGCCCGCCGAACTCTCCCTGGTCCTGGCGGCCGCCGCCCGCTCCGGCCGCAGCTTCCTCGCCGACTCCCCCGGCCTCGGCACCACCCTGCTCGCCGCCCTGCCCGGCCTGCCCCTCGACCCGCGCTTCGGCGACGGCTCCCGAGCCCGCCACACCGCGGCCGGCACCACTGAACTCACCCTCCCCGGCGTCCCGTCCGTCCGCCGCGACGTCGACACCGGCGAGGACCTCCACGAGGCCCGCGCCCTCGGCCTCGGTCCCCACACCACGGCCGCTCTCCCACTCGTCGACGCGCACTGACGCGCCGGCGTGCGGAAGGGCAGCACCCCAGGGGCGCGAGGAACTGCGCGAACCGGAAGACGACTCCCGCGAGGTCGGGGCACAGGAGCCGGTTGCACGTGGGCCCGCCACGGCGCGCCTCGCTATGCTGCCCCCATGCAGGCCACCTCCTACACCTTCGACCCGGCGACCCGCAGCGGCTCCGTCCTCCTCGACGACGGCACCCCGGTCCCCTTCGACGCCGCCGCCTTCGACGCCGGCGGCCTGCGCCTGCTCCGCCCCGGCCAGCGCCTGCGCATCCGCACCGAGGGCACCGGCGACACCCGCCGCGTCGTCTTCCTCACCCTCCAGACCTTCCCGGACCCGGCCGACCCGCAGGCCTGACGCCCCGTCCGCCCGGCCCCGCGGCACCCCGACCGCTCAGTCCCGCAGCACCCCGACCGACACCAGGTGCGAGCGCCCGCCCATCGCGAAGCTGAGCCTCAACTCACCGTCCCGCTCCAGGCTTTCGGTCACCCGCTCGACCGCCCCCGGCCCGAGGAAGTACCGGTACGCCTCGTACTGGGTCCACCCCAGCGGCAGCACCCTGAGCGCCTCCCAGAGCGCCGCCAGGGCGTCCGGGAGCCGCGCGAAGACGGCGGGTGCGGTGACGTCCTCGATCTCGACGGTGTACGACGGCGTCGGGCTGGTCACGTGGTGCTCCCCTGCTCGTGGTCGATCTCGGCCCAGACCCCCTGGGCCTCGTCCGTGCGGTCGTGACCGAACCGGTCGGCGGTGGCCAACAGGTCCAGCACCGCGAGCTGCGCCTCGACGCCGAGGTCCCCGGGCAGCACCACGGACACCCGCCAACCACCGTCCCGCAGGCGGACCCTCGCCCGGGCCCCCGTGGTCACGGCCAGGCGATGGGCGAGGTCGAACACCCTGGTGGTTCGCACGCAACGACTCTCCCCGCGAGCAGCTGGTCACGCAAAGTAAATCTAAACAATTAGATTCCACCTGATGCATTAGATTGTCAACGCTGATTCACCCGCCCTGTCGAACCGGCAGGGTCGTGCCTGCCGCCGGGGAGCGTCCGGATGTCACCTGCTGAGCGCCAGTACCAGCGCGTCGCCGACGACCTGCGCGCCCGCGTCGGCCGGGGAGAGTGGCAGGTCGGCGAGCGGCTGCCGTCCCGCGCCAAGCTCGCGGTCGAGTACGACGTCGGCGAGAACGTGCTGCAGCGGGCCCAGGAGGTGCTGATCACCGAGGGGCTGCTGGCAGGCCGCGCGGGCTCCGGCACCTACGTCCGGCAGCCGGTGGTGCGGCGTCCGATGCTCCGCTCCCGGGTCGGCGCCCCGGTCTCGTTCCGCGCCCAGCTCGGGGAGACCGGCGAGGAGGGCAGCTGGGAGTCCAGCACCTCCACCAACGTCCCGGCCCCGCCCGCGACCGCCGCCCGCCTCGGCATCGAGCCCGGCGCCCCGACGGTGCACACCGCCTACGAGTACCTGATCGGTGGTCAGCCCGTGCTGCTGGCCGACAGCTGGGAGCCGATGTCCGTCACCGAGGGCTCCCCGGTGATCTGCCCCGAGTACGGCCCGCTGGCCGGCCAGGGCGTGGTGCGGCGGATGGCGGCGATCGGGGTGAACGTGGAGCGCGCGGTGGAGCGAACGCGCCCGGCCCGGGCCACCGCGCAGCAGGCGGTCCTGCTCGGCGTCTCGGCCGGGGACCTGGTGACGCTGATCGAGCGCACCCACCTCGACGGCGACGGCCGGGCCGTGGAGACCGCCGACCTGGTCATCCCGGACTCGCGTTGGGAGATCACCTACGAACTCCCGATCGTCCGTCAGGAATCCTGAGTCGTAGCCGCCTCCGGGCACGAAAGAGCCGTGGCGGCCCGCTTCCGGGGATTCCCCGGATGCGAGCCGCCACGGCTCACGGCAGTTGACCCGCCGTCGGCTGACCTTCCGCCAGGAATTACTTGGCGGTGGAACGGCGCGAGGTGGTCTTGCGCGCGGTGGTCTTCTTCGCCGGCGCGGTCTTCTTCGCGGTCGCGGTGGTCTTCTTGGCCGCGGCGGTGGTCTTCTTCGCCGGGGTGGCCTTGGCCGCGGTGGTCTTCTTGACCGGGGTGGCCTTCTTGGCCGCAGCGGTCTTGGTGGCGGTGGCCTTGGTCGCGGCGGCCTTGGTGGCGGCAGCCGTCTTCTTGACCGCGGTGGCCTTCTTCGCGACCGTGGCGGTGGTCTTCTTGGCCACGGTCTTCTTGGCCGGAGCGGCGGCGGCCGCCGTGGTCTTCTTGGCGGCGGTGCGCTTGGCCGGAGCGGCGGCAGCGGCGGTGGTGGCGCGCTTGGTGGCGGCGCGCTTGACCGCGGCGGTGGTGCCGGTCTTGCCCGGGGTGAGGGAGCCCTTGGGGGCCTTCTTCACCGACGGACCGTCCTTCGGCAGCTTCTTGCTGCCGGCGACGAGGTCCTTGAAGCCCTGGCCCGGGCGGAAGCGCGGGACGGCGGTCTTCTTGACCTTGACGCGCTCGCCGGTCTGCGGGTTGCGGGCGAACCGCGCGGAGCGGTCGACCTTCTCGAAGGTGCCGAAGCCGGTGACCGACACGCGGTCACCCGCCACGACGGCACGCACCATGGTGTCGAGCACTGCGTCGACGGCCTCTGCGGCAGCCTTGCGACCGCCCAGCTGCTCGGCCACCGCTTCGACAAGCTGAGCCTTGTTCACGTCTTCCCCTTCGGAAACGGGCGCCGGATGATTCCATCCGTTCTTTTCGCACGTTAGGTATGTATCTGCGGAGTTTCAATTACCAAACGCGCGAATCACCCTAGTGTCGCAATGGATTTGCGCGTTCGGCGCCTCATCCGAGCGGCGGGTGCCCCTCGTCGAGGTCTTGGACAAAGCGCGCCAACCTCCTTGCCGCCCCCGGGAGATCACGCTTGGCGGTCTCGGTGACGATCAAGAGCTGACGAGTGAGAGCGGTCTTTGCCTCGGTTGACACGTTCAGCGCATGAACGCGGTCGTGTGCCAGCTTCAACCGCTCGGCCACCAGCGCGTACAGCGCGGCGACTTCCGGGGTGTCCATCCCCTCCGAGGCGGCGGGTTCGCCATCCCCGTACGGAGGTTCATGGTGCCGGTGCATGCAACGATTGTGCCATCTGTGCGGAGTTGCGCTGCGCGGGGGTTTATCCGGAGCTCAACTCGGGCCCGGAACAGACGGATGGCCCACCCCTAGAGAGGGGTGGGCCATCCGGTGGAGCGTCAGGTTTCGGAGCCTCAGGCGACCGGCAGGGTACGCGGCTTGAAGGAGGGTCGGGTCGCCTCGAACTCGGCGATGTCCCCCTCGTTCTGGAGCGTGATGCTGATGTCGTCCAGGCCGTTGAGCAGGCGCCAGCGGACGTTGTCGTCCAACTCGAAGGAGGCGGTCACGCCCTCGGCGCGGACCTCCCGGGCCTCCAGGTCGACGGTGATCTCGACCGTCGGGTCGGCCTCGGTCAGCGCCCACAGCCGCTCGACCGTCTCCTGCGGCAGGACCACGGTGAGCAGGCCGTTCTTCAGCGAGTTGCCCCGGAAGATGTCGGCGAAGCGCGAGGAGATCACGGCCTGGAAGCCGTAGTTCTGGAGCGCCCAGACCGCGTGCTCGCGGGAGGAGCCGGTGCCGAACTCGGGGCCGGCCACCAGCACCGAGGCGCCCTGGCGCTCGGGCAGGTTGAGGACGAAGGTCTCGTCCTTGCGCCAGGCCTCGAACAGGCCGTCCTCGAAGCCGGAGCGGGTGACCTTCTTCAGCCAGTGCGCCGGGATGATCTGGTCGGTGTCGACGTTGCTGCGGCGCAGCGGGACGGCCCGGCCGGTGTGCGTGGTGAACTTCTCCATGGCGCTCAGACCTCCACAGAAGCGCGGTCGGACAGGTCGGACGGCGCGGCCAGGCGGCCCACCAGGGCGGTCGCCGCGGCGACCTGTGGGGAGACCAGGTGGGTGCGGCCGCCCTTGCCCTGCCGGCCCTCGAAGTTGCGGTTCGAGGTGGAGGCGCAGCGCTCGCCGGGAGCCAGCTGGTCGGGGTTCATGCCCAGGCACATCGAGCACCCGGCGTGCCGCCACTCGGCGCCGGCCGCGGTGAAGACCTTGTCCAGGCCCTCCTCGACCGCCTGCAGCGCGACCCGGACGGAGCCGGGGACGACCAGCATCCTTACCCCGTCGGCGATCTGACGGCCGTCCAGGATGGCCGCGGCGGCCCGCAGGTCCTCGATCCGGCCGTTGGTGCAGGAGCCGACGAAGACGGCGTCCACCTTGACCTCGCGCAGCGGCGTGCCGGCCTCCAGGCCCATGTACTTGAGGGCGTTCTCCGCGGCGGTCCGCTCCTGCGGGTCCTCGAAGTCCTCCGGGTTCGGCACGTTGGCGCCCAGCGGCGCGCCCTGGCCCGGGTTGGTGCCCCAGGTGACGAAGGGGGTCAGCGCGGCGGCGTCGATGAACACCTCGGCGTCGAAGACCGCGTCCTCGTCGGTGGCCAGGGTGGACCAGTACTCCACCGCGGCGTCCCAGTCGGCGCCCTTCGGGGCGTGCGGACGGCCCTCCAGGTAGTCGAAGGTGGTGCGGTCCGGGGCGATCATGCCCGCCCGGGCGCCGGCCTCGATCGACATGTTGCAGATGGTCATCCGGGCCTCCATGGAGAGGCTGCGGATCGCCGAGCCGCGGTACTCCAGGACGTAGCCCTGGCCGCCGCCGGTGCCGATCTTGGTGATGATGGCCAGGATCAGGTCCTTGGCGGTGACGCCCTCGGGCAGCTCGCCCTCGACCGTGATGGCCATGGTCTTGAACGGGGCCAGCGGCAGCGTCTGGGTGGCCAGCACGTGCTCGACCTGGCTGGTGCCGATGCCGAACGCCAGCGCGCCGAAGGCGCCGTGGGTCGAGGTGTGCGAGTCGCCGCAGACCACGGTGGTGCCCGGCTGGGTCAGGCCCAGCTGCGGGCCGACCACGTGCACCACGCCCTGCTCGACGTCGCCCAGCGAGTGGATGCGGACGCCGAACTCCTCGGCGTTCTTCCGCAGCGTCTCCAGCTGGACCCGGGAGACCGGGTCGGCGATCGGCTTGTCGATGTCCAGCGTCGGGGTGTTGTGGTCCTCGGTGGCGATCGTGAGATCCGTCCGGCGGACCTTGCGACCGGCCAGCCGGAGGCCGTCGAAGGCCTGCGGGCTGGTCACCTCGTGGAGCAGGTGCAGGTCGATGTAGAGCAGGTCGGGCTCGCCCTCCGCGCGCCGGACGACGTGGTCGTCCCAGACCTTCTCCGCAAGTGTCCGTCCCATCGGATTCCCTCCAGCCGGCCGCGTTGCCGGCCGCTCGTCTCTGTTGTCCAGGATGTGGACAGCCTGGTAAGGCTGGATCCTGGGTGTCTTCCGGGCTGCTCCACCAAGAGTGGCGCGTTTCTCGGGAAATTGAACTTGCGTCTCGCGGACTGAGACTGCAGTCTTAGGGCATGGACAACACTAGCGGCGTCGGCGTTCTCGACAAGGCCGCTCTGGTGCTCAGCGCACTGGAGTCGGGCCCCGCCACGTTGGCGGGGCTGGTCGCCGCCACCGGTCTGGCGCGCCCCACGGCCCACCGTCTCGCCGTCGCACTCGAACACCACCGCCTGGTCACCAGGGACATGCAGGGCCGGTTCATCCTCGGCCCCCGGCTCGCCGAACTCTCCGCAGCGGCGGGCGAGGACCGCCTGCTCGCCACCGCCGGGCCGGTGCTGACGCACCTGCGCGACGTCACCGGCGAGAGCGCCCAGCTCTACCGCCGCCAGGGCGAGATGCGGATCTGCGTGGCCGCCGCCGAGCGGCTGTCCGGTCTGCGGGACACCGTCCCGGTCGGCTCCACGCTGCCGATGAAGGCCGGCTCCGCCGCCCAGGTCCTGCTGGCCTGGGAGGAGCCCGAGCGCCTGCACCGCGGCCTCCAGGGCGCCCGGTTCACCGCGACGGCGCTCAGCGGCGTCCGGCGCCGCGGCTGGGCCCAGTCCATCGGCGAGCGGGAGCCCGGCGTGGCCTCCGTCTCCGCGCCCGTGCGCGGCCCCTCCAACCGCGTGGTGGCCGCCGTCTCGGTCTCCGGCCCGATCGAGCGCCTCACCCGCCACCCCGGCCGCCTGCACGCCCAGGCCATCATCGAGGCCGCCAACCGCCTCACCGAAGCCCTCCGCAGAGGCTGACCGCCGAGCATCCGTCCGAAATGCAGAACGGCCCCCGGAAGGGGGCCGTTCTCGTTTCGTCCGCGCATTCGCCCGGAAATGCAAAAAAGCCCCGGATATCCGGGGCTTCTCACTGGCTGGGGTACCAGGACTCGAACCTAGACTAAATGAACCAGAATCACTCGTGCTGCCAATTACACCATACCCCAACAAAGCATCGGGCCAGTGGGCTGTGAAGCCCACCGGCCTTTCGCTCTGGTACCCCCGACCGGATTCGAACCGGCGCTACTGCCGTGAGAGGGCAGCGTGCTAGGCCGCTACACAACGGGGGCAAACTGGCGATCCTGTGCTTCGTCCGTGCCGGGGTTGCGAACTCGTCCGACGGGGACAGTGGAGAGGATCTGGTACCCCCGACCGGATTCGAACCGGCGCTACTGCCGTGAGAGGGCAGCGTGCTAGGCCGCTACACAACGGGGGCTTGTTCTCTTGTGGTGCGTACCCCCGACCGGATTCGAACCGGCGCTACTGCCGTGAGAGGGCAGCGTGCTAGGCCGCTACACAACGGGGGCTTGTACTGCTGGGTCTTGCTCGTACTGCGCTGGGGTACCAGGACTCGAACCTAGACTAAATGAACCAGAATCACTCGTGCTGCCAATTACACCATACCCCACCAGAGTTGAGCCCCTGACGGGGTTTCACTCGGCGTTGCGGCCGCTTGGTTGCTTCCTGACGAGGCTTCTGGTCCCTCGCCCTGTCCCTCCCGGGCGGCGCAGAAAGAACATTACCCGACTCCCGGCCCTGCTCCAAAATCCATAACCGCAGGCAGGGTGCCGGGGGGCTGCGCGGCTGGTCACGCAGCCCCCCGGCAGCGGCCGGTCAGGCCGTCGGGACGGCGTCCAGGGCGGCCCCCAGACGGCGCAGCGTCTCCTCGCGGCCGAGCAGCTCCATCGACTCGAAGAGCGGCGGGGAGACCCGGCGGCCGGTGACCGCGACGCGCAGCGGGGTGAAGGCGAACTTGGGCTTGATGCCCAGCCCGTCCACCAGGGCCTCGCGCAGGGCGGCCTGGATCGGGTCGGGGGTGAAGTCGGGCAGCGCGGTCAGGGCCGCGATGCTCGCCTCCAGCACCGGGCGGGCGTCCGGGGTCAGCACCTTGGCCGCGTCGTCCGGGTCGAGCGCGAAGTCGGCCGGGTCGACGAAGAGGAAGCCGGCCATGGTGACGATCTCGGAGAGCACCACCATCCGCTCCTGGGTGAGCGGGGCCACCTTCGCCAGCAGGTCGAGCTGGGCAAAGGTGGGCTCGGCCGGGAGCAGGCCGGGGGCCTGGAGGTAGGGCACCAGGCGGCGGACGAAGTCCTCGGGGGCCAGCTCGCGCAGGTGGTGCGCGTTGATCGCCTCGCACTTCTTGAGGTCGAAGCGGGCCGGGTTGGAGTTCACCTTGGCGATGTCGAAGTTGGCGACCAGCTCGTCCATCGAGAACAGGTCCCGGTCCTCGGCCAGCGACCAGCCCAGCAGGGAGAGGTAGTTGAGCAGACCCTCGGGGAGGAAGCCGCGCTCCCGGTAGAGGTTGAGGCTGGCCTGCGGGTCGCGCTTGGAGAGCTTCTTGTTGCCCTCGCCCATCACGTACGGCAGGTGGCCGAAGCGCGGGGTGGTGCCGTTGCCGACGCCGATCTCGGCCAGGGCGGCGTAGAGGGCGATCTGACGGGGCG
This sequence comes from Kitasatospora sp. NPDC004289, assembly GCF_053602875.1. NCBI lineage: Bacteria > Bacillati > Actinomycetota > Actinomycetes > Kitasatosporales > Streptomycetaceae > Kitasatospora > Kitasatospora sp. NPDC004289. The sequence continues at coordinate 84,034 of NZ_JBSGEL010000034.1, forward strand.
TCGAGGAGAGCAGGTCCTCGCCGCGGAGCACGTGGGTGATGCCCATCAGGGCGTCGTCCACCGGGTTGACCAGGGTGTAGAGCGGGGCGCCGTTGGCCCGGACGATGCCGTAGTCGGGCACGTTCTCGGGCTCGAAGCTGAGGGTGCCGCGGACCAGGTCGTCGAAGGCGATGGTGCGGTCGGGCATCCGGAAGCGGACGATCGGCGCGCGGCCCTCGGCGAGGAAGGCGGCGGTCTGCTCCTGCGTCAGCTCCCGGCAGTGGCCGTCGTAGCCGGAGGGCTTGCCGGCCGCGCGGGCGGCCTCGCGGCGGGCGTCCAGCTCCTCGGTGGAGCAGTAGCAGCGGTAGGCGTGGCCGCCGGCCAGCAGCTTGTCGGCCACCTCGGCGTAGATGCCCATCCGCTGGGACTGCCGGTAGGGGGCGTGCGGGCCGCCGACCTCGGGGCCCTCGTTCCAGTCGAAGCCGAGCCAGCGCATGGCGTCCAGCAGCTGCTCGTAGGACTCCTCGGAGTCGCGGGCCGCGTCGGTGTCCTCGATCCGGAAGACCAGGGTGCCGCCGTGGTGGCGGGCGAAGGCCCAGTTGAAGAGGGCGGTGCGGACCAGGCCGACGTGCGGGTTGCCGGTCGGCGAGGGGCAGAAGCGGACCCGGACGGTCGGGTCCAGGGCGGTGTCAGCCACGCTTGACCACCTTGTTGGAGAGGGTGCCGATGCCCTCGACGGTGACGGCGACCTCGTCGCCGACCTGGATCGGGCCGACCCCGGCCGGGGTGCCGGTGAGGATGACGTCGCCGGGGAGCAGGGTCATGGCCTCGGAGATGTGCGCGATCAGCTCGGCGATCGAGCGGACCATCTGGGAGGTGCGGCCGGCCTGCTTGAGCTCGCCGTTGACGGTGCAGGTGATCGCCAGGTCGCTCGGGTCCAGCTCGGTCTCGATCCACGGGCCGAGCGGGCAGGAGGTGTCGAAGCCCTTGGCGCGGGCCCACTGGCCCTCGCGCTGCTGGACGTCGCGGGCGGTCACGTCGTTGGCGCAGGTGTAGCCGAAGATCACCTCGGGGACCCGGTCCACCGGGACCTCGCGGCCCATCCGGCCGATCACCACGGCCAGTTCGGCCTCGTGCTGGACGTCGGAGGAGAACGGCGGGTACGCGATCGCCTCGGTGGGGCCGATCACGGAGGTGGACGGCTTGAAGAAGGTCAGCGGGACGTCGGGGACCTCGTGGCCCAGCTCGGCCGCGTGCGCCGCGTAGTTGCGGCCGACCGCGACCACCTTGTTGGGGAGGATCGGGGAGAGCAGGCGGATGTCCTGCATCCGGTAGCTCTCGCCGCTCAGTTGGAGCGAGACGATCGGGTGGCCGGCCAGGGCGTGCACCACCAGGGTTTCGGGCTGGGCCGGATCGCCCTCGACCACACCGAAGGAGACGCTGCCGGCGGCAGGGCTGCCTTCCCGGACGGAGAACCTGGCAATGCGCACGGTGGAGAGCCTCTCGGTCGGTCGGGCACCGGCCTGACCGGGCCCTGTCTGGAACGGCTCCCAGGATATGACGCGAGGGGCGCGGGGCCCCCCGGGGGGGGGGGGGGGCCCCCCCCGCGGGGGAACCCAGGGCCGCCGGGCGATAAAAGGAAAGGGGGGGGGTTGGGTAAGATGTGGGGA